>JAMPXR010000119.1 GCA_023701085.1 Ramlibacter sp.
GCGAGAAGAACGGCGCACTGGGTAGCTGGCGGCGTGGTGGCAGGAGGCTGCCGCGCCGGAAGCGATCAGATGTTGAATGGACTCAACGCGACCTGTTTGAGCTGCCACGCGAACTCCGGCATGAGATCGATGCGCGGGAACTGCTGCGGGTGCAACATCTTCAACGCATTGTTGAGGACGAAGATCACGAACATGGGGTTGCGCCCCCGGTACGCATAGGTGCCGCCCCGCACCGCCGGGCTGACCCGGCCGTCCACCAACATGATGGGGTTCACGCGCTGCACGGCCTTGATCGCCAGGACGAGCGGATCGTTCTCGCGTCCGGAACAATGCTCGGTCAGGGGCGTGCTGCGCAGGATGGCCTTCACGGCATCCGGGGTGTAGCTCCAGGTTCGCATCTTGTAGAGGCACCACGATACGAAGAGCACATCTTCCCAGCGGTTTTCACCTTTCAGTCCGACCGCGGCGTCGACATTCCAGAAGAAGAAACGGTCAGTTCCCTGGCCACCGAGATCAGCGTGCATCGCATCTTCCTTTCATCCGGAACGCGAGACCCGGCACCTGGCGCTCGCCGCGCCGACGCTCAGCAGGTACTGAGCCGGCGCACATCCCGGGGCGCCAGGGCACTCTAGCGAAGAAGCGGGTGCCTGCCAAGCGCTGGCACCGGCAGGAAGCGGCGGCGCGATGTCAGGGCGAGGCCGCGGCGATCACGCCGCCCCCCAGGCAGACTTCGCCACGGTAGAGCACGGCCGACTGGCCGGGCGTGACGGCCCACTGCGGCTGGCCGAATTGCAGCTCGAAGGCGCCGCCCGCCGCCCGCGCCAGCGTGCAGGGCGCGTCGGCCTGCCGGTAGCGCGTCTTGGCCGAATAGTCGCCCAGCGCAGGCGGCTGGCCCGAAATCCAGCTCGCGTCATCCGCCGCGAGCCGCGTCGACTGCAGCCACGGATGCTCATGGCCTTGCACCGTCCACAGCGTGTTCTTCGCCATGTCCTTGCGCGCGACGAACCAGGGCTCGTGTTCGCCGCCGCCGCGCTGCGCGCCTTTTTCCTTGATGCCCCCGATCCCCAGGCCCTGGCGCTGCCCGAGCGTATAGAAGCTCAGGCCCTGGTGCTTGCCGATGACGCGTCCGCGCTCATCCTTGATCGGCCCGGGTTCCTTGGAGATGTAGCGGTTCAGGAACTCGCGGAAGGGCCGCTCGCCGATGAAACAGATGCCGGTCGAGTCCTTCTTTTTCGCGTTGGGCAGCCCGATCTCCTGGGCGATGCGCCGCACCTGCGTCTTGCGCAACTCGCCCACCGGGAACAGCGTCCTGGACAGCTGCGCCTGGTTCAGCCGGTGCAGGAAATAGCTCTGGTCCTTGGTCTCGTCCAGGCCCTTGAGCAGCTCGTACGTGCCGGCGCGTTCGCGCACGCGCGCGTAATGGCCGGTGGCGATCTTTGCGGCGCCCAGCCGCATCGCGTGGTCCAGAAAAGCCTTGAATTTGATCTCGGCGTTGCACAGCACGTCGGGGTTGGGCGTGCGCCCCGCCCGGTATTCGCGCAGGAACTCGGCGAACACGCGGTCCTTGTACTCGGCCGCGAAGTTCACATGCTCGATCTCGATGCCGATGACGTCGGCCACCGCCGCGGCATCCACGAAGTCTTCGTTCGAGGAGCAGTATTCGCTGTCGTCGTCATCCTCCCAGTTCTTCATGAAGATGCCGACCACATCCCAGCCCTGGGCCTTGAGCAGGTAGGCCGTCACCGCGGAGTCCACGCCCCCGCTCAGACCCACCACCACCCTAGGCTTGCGATTCATCTCTGTCATTATTCCAGGCGGGCCCGCGCGCGAAAGTCTTGCCCTCGGGCACGCTGCGCGCGCATCAAGGCGGATTGACCCGGCCCGGGAGCGCCTGCGGCGATGCCCCCAGGGCACCGAGAAGATCAAACCGAGGTCACGCCGGGGTCGGTGTAGACGGTGGACAGCGGATGGCGGATGCCGGCCAGGTAGTCCTCCATGCAGCGCAGCAGCAGAGGGCTGCGATGGCGCGGCGCGCTGGCGCGCATCTCCTCGGGCGTGAGCCACAGCGTCCGCACGATGCCCTCGTCCAGCGCACGCGTCGCGTCGCGCTCGCCCAGTTCGCCGCAGAATGCCAGCCGCAGGTAGGTGACGTCCTCGCCGGTCGAGGGGCGCCGGGTCCGCGTGAGATAGATGCCCAGCAGCGCGGTCGGGCGGAAACGATGCCCCGTTTCCTCCAGGGCCTCGCGCGCGCAGCCATCGGCCGGCGCTTCGCCCGGGTCGAGATGGCCTGCCGGGTTGTTCAGCTTCAAGCCGTCGGCGGTCTGTTCCTCGACCAGCAGGAAGCGGCCGCCCTGCTCGACGATCGCGGCGACCGTGACGTTGGGTTTCCAGCGCGCGTCCATCGACCGATTATCGCGGCCCGGTCGCGCGGGAGGGCGGCGCGACCTGCGCCGCGCCGCCGCGCCGGGCGGTCGGCATCACGGCTCGTACTCGGCCGAACCCTGGACCCAGATGAACGACTGGACGTCGATCAGGTCGCGCGCCTTGAAACCCGGCTTGTGGTCCAGGTCGCGCCGGATGATGGCCGCGAACGTCAACAGGCGCTGGTAGACGCTCCAGGCCGGCAGCGGCTGGTATTCGAAGTCGAACCCGTAGCTGCGCGCGGCCTTGCGCGTGACCTTGGGCTTGAGGAGCAGATGCCTCTCCGGCCGCGCAATGAAGCCGAACACCGTCACCAGCGGCCAGGTCAGCACCCGCGTCCGGCGCCGGGGCAGGTCGGCCACCGCCTGCACCCAGTCTTCGAACCTGCGCCGCGGCGAGCCCCGGCCCCAGAGGAACGCATACAGCTCGGTGGCGAACAGCCGGGCGCCCGCCGGGGTCTTCAGGGCGTCGCGCAGGGCCATCTTCTCGAACGAGAACAGCAGGTTGGTGCGCGACTCGATGCGCACGGCGATGTCCGCGATGCGCCGGAATTCCCCGCGCGCCAGCAGCTTGCGGAACTCGGCCGCGCCCAGCTCGGTTTGCCACTCGAGATGGGCCCGCTCCTTGTACGAGCGCTCGGCCACCTGGTAGGTCTCGTCCTGGAAGCCCTGGGGATAGAACAGCTCGAATTTGCGGCGGCAGCGCGCCGCCCCGAGATAGTTGACGTTGCTCGCCCGCGCGCCGGTGAGGGCGGGAGAGAGGGATGCTGCGTGTGCCATGCCGGCAGTTTTTGGCCCGCCCAACCTCAGCCACGTCGGACAACACCTCCCGTGGATGTAGGACGGCGGTCTGTCAGCCGAAGGTTCGTCTCGCGGCCCGGCGAGGTCCAGGGAGAACGAGCTCACTGTTACATCGGTGCGGTAGGATGGCGCGCGCTGCGAATGCCCGATCGACGGCTGGAAACCGCGCCGGACCGCACCACAATGCAAAATTCAAGACCGCAATCTGCTTAGAACCTGCGGTTTATCAAATGACCGGAAGACACGTTGGGTTACTGTCGCGCCCAGAACAGCCAGAGGGGTTTGTTCACAGGCGAAGCGGCGCTTCCTGTCAGCAAGTCAGCAAGTAAATACCCGTTTCAACCAAGAGGAGAGACGTCCATGCAGCTTGACGTTTCCGCCGCAGCCGCGGCGGGTGAAACCCGTGTCGCCGTCACACCGGAGACGGCCAGGAAACCTTTGCTTATCGGCGTGCCGAAGGAAACGGCCGCGGGCGAGAAGCGCGTCGCCACGGTGCCGGAGGTGGTGGAAAAGCTCGTCAAGCTGGGCTTTTCCGTGGCTGTCGAGAGCGGCGCGGGCGATGCCGCGAACTGCAGCGATGACAGCTATCGCGCGGCAGGCGCCCAGGTCATCGCCGGGGCGGCCCAACTGTTCGCGGCGTCCGACATGGTATTCAAGATCGGTGTGCCGACGGCCGAGGAAGTCGGCCTGATGCATGCCGGCCAGACCCTGATCACCTTCATCTGGCCGGCGCAGAACCCCGAGCTGATGAAACAGCTGGCGGACAAGAAGGTCACTGTGCTGGCCATCGACTCGCTGCCGCGCACGCTGTCGCGCGCCCAGAAGATGGACGCACTCACTTCCCAGGCCGGCGTGGCCGGTTATCGCGCCGTCATCGAGGCCGCCAACGCCTTCGGCCGCTTCTTCGCCGGCCAGATCACGGCCGCGGGCAAGGTGCCGCCGGCCAAGGTCTTCATCGCCGGCGCGGGCGTGGCCGGGCTGGCCGCGATCGGGACGGCCGTGGGGCTGGGCGCCATCGTGCGCGCCAACGACACCCGGGCCGAAGTGGCCGACCAGGTCGTGTCCATGGGCGGTGAATTCGTCAAGGTCGACTACGAGGAAGAAGGCTCGGGCGGCGGCGGCTATGCCAAGGTGATGAGCGAGGGCTTCCAGCAGGCCCAGCGCGAGATGTATGCCAAGCAGGCGCGCGAGGTGGACATCATCATCACCACCGCGCTCATTCCCGGCAAGCCGGCGCCCCGGCTGATCACCGCCGAGATGGTCAAGACCATGAAGCCCGGCAGCGTGATCGTGGACATGGCGGCCGAGCGCGGCGGCAACTGCGAGCTCACCGAGCCCGGCAAGGCGGTGGTCAAGCACGGCGTGACCATCGTCGGCTACACCGACCTGGCATCGCGGCTGGCCAAGCAGTCCTCGACGCTGTACGCGACCAACCTGCTGCGCCTGACCGAGGAGCTGTGCAAGACCAAGGACGGGCTGATCAACGTCAACATGGACGACGAGGCCATCCGCGGCCTGACGGTGGTCAAGGAAGGCAACATCACCTGGCCGCCGCCCGCGCCCAAGGTCGCCGCCGCGCCGCCGGCCGCCAAGCCGGCCGCAGCGGCCGCCGCGCCGGCCGCCAAGAAGGGGAATGGCCATGGCGCCGCCAGCGCCCCGATGGCGGGCACCAAGCTGGCGATCATGTTCGGCGTGGTCGCCGCGCTGTTCTGGTTCGTCGGCGCCAACGCGCCCACGGCCTTCCTCGGGCACTTCACGGTGTTCGTGCTGGCCTGCTTCGTCGGCTACATGGTGGTGTGGAACGTCACGCCCGCGCTGCACACGCCCCTGATGAGCGTGACCAACGCCATCTCCAGCATCATCGCCATCGGGGCGCTGGTGCAGATCGCGCCGCCGCTGGCGGGCGGGGCCGCACCCGACGCGTGGATCCGCTGGATGGCGGTGGGCGGCATCGCGCTCACGGCCGTCAACATGTTCGGCGGCTTCGCCGTCACCCAGCGCATGCTGTCCATGTTCCGCAAGTAGGAGACACACCATGACTGCAAACCTGGCAAACGTCTCCTACATCGGAGCCACCATCCTCTTCATCCTCAGCCTGGGCGGGCTGTCCAACCCCGAGACCTCTCGGCGCGGCAACCTGTACGGCATGATCGGCATGGGCCTGGCCGTGCTGGCCACGGTGTTCGGCCCGCGCGTCACCACCGCGGGCATCCCGTGGATCGTCGCGTCCATGGTCATCGGCGGCGCCATCGGCCTGTATGCGGCCAAGGTCGTGAAGATGACGCAGATGCCCGAGCTGGTCGCGCTGATGCACAGCCTGGTCGGCCTGGCCGCGTGCCTGGTCGGTTTCGCGTCGTACATCGACACCTCGCACCCGCTGGTGGGCGCCGAAAAGACCATCCACGAAATGGAGATCTACATCGGCGTCCTGATCGGCGCCGTGACCTTCTCCGGCTCGCTGATCGCCTTCGGCAAGCTCAATGGCAAGATCGGCGGCGCCCCGCTGCTGCTGCCGGCGCGCCATTGGCTCAACCTGGTGGGCCTGCTGGTCGTCATCTGGTTCGGCCGCGAGTTCATCAACGCACCCAGCATCCAGGCCGGCATGATCCCGCTGCTGGTGATGACGGCCATCGCGCTGCTGTTCGGCATCCACATGGTGATGGCGATCGGCGGTGCCGACATGCCCGTCGTGGTCTCGATGCTCAACAGCTACTCCGGGTGGGCGGCCGCCGCCACCGGCTTCATGCTGTCCAACGACCTGCTGATCGTGGTGGGCGCGCTGGTCGGCTCCTCCGGCGCCATCCTGTCGTACATCATGTGCCGGGCCATGAACCGCAACTTCATCAGCGTCATCGCCGGCGGCTTCGGCACCGGCGGCGGCACGCCGGCGGCCAAGGGCGACGCGGCGCAGCCGGCCGGTGAAGTGGTGCCGGTCAGCGCGCTCGAGACCGCGGAGCTGCTCAAGGAAGCCAAGAGCGTGATCATCGTCCCGGGCTACGGCATGGCGGTGGCGCAGGCGCAGCACACGGTGTATGAAATTACCAAGCACCTGCGCGAGAAAGGCGTCAACATCCGCTTCGGCATCCACCCGGTCGCCGGCCGCATGCCCGGCCACATGAACGTGCTGCTGGCCGAAGCCAAGGTGCCCTACGACATCGTGCTGGAAATGGACGAGTTGAACGACGACTTCCCGGCCACCGATGTCGCCATCGTGTGCGGCGCCAACGACATCGTGAACCCGGCGGCGCAGGACGACCCGGCCAGCCCGATCGCCGGCATGCCGGTGCTCGAAGTGTGGAAGGCCAAGACCTCCATCGTCATGAAGCGAAGCATGGCGTCCGGCTACGCCGGGGTCGACAACCCGCTGTTCTACAAGGAAAACAACCGCATGCTCTTTGGCGACGCCAAGAAGATGCTGGACGAGGTGCTGGTCGCACTGAAGGCCGCCTGAGAGCGAGCGCACTCGCGATGGCGGCATCGACAAGTGCCTCCCGGAAAACGCGGCCCATGGGCCGCGTTTTTCACTTTTAGAGTGGTCACTCCTGGATTTCATAGGGAAAACGCAATGACGGCCTGCCGCAGCTCGGCGACACAATCGCCAAGCCCGGCGATGGGTCCGGAGAGCAGAAGAAAATGAGCGACATGAACGAAACACGCGGCCGGCCCTGGCTGAGTTCCTACCCTCCCGGCGTTCCGGCCGACGTCGATCCGTCGAAATACGCCTCCCTGGTGCAGTTGATGGAGGAAAGCTTCCAGAAGTACGCCGGGCGGACGGCCTACAGTTTCATGGGCAAGGACGTCAGCTATGCCCAGACCGACTCGCTGAGCCGCGCCTTCGCCGCCTACCTGCAGGGCGTGGGCCTGGTCCGGGGCGACCGCGTGGCGATCATGATGCCGAACGTGCCGCAGTACCCGGTGGCGGTGGCCGCGATCCTGCGCGCCGGCTTCGTCGTGGTGAACGTCAACCCCTTGTACACACCGCGCGAGCTCGAACACCAGCTCAAGGATTCCGGCTCCAAGGCGATCGTCATCATCGAGAACTTCGCCAATACGCTGGAGCGGTGCATCGCCAGCACGCCGGTCAAGCACGTGATCCTGTGCGCCATGGGGGACCAGCTCGGGCTGCTGAAGGGCGCGCTGGTCAACTACGTGGTGCGCAACGTCAAGAAGATGGTGCCGGCCTACAACCTGCCGGGAACGGTGCGCTTCAACGAAGCGATCGCCCAGGGCACGCGCGCCTCGTTCAAGAAGCCCGACATCAAGTCCGACGATGTCGCCGTGCTGCAGTACACGGGGGGCACCACCGGCGTGTCCAAGGGCGCCGTGCTCCTGCA
>JAMPXR010000120.1 GCA_023701085.1 Ramlibacter sp.
AGGATCCACGTGCTGACCCATACCCTGCACTACGGCTGCGGCGTGTTCGAGGGTGTGCGCGCCTACAACACCGTCAACGGCACGGCCATCTTCCGGCTGCAGGAGCACACCGACCGGCTGTTCAACAGCGCGAAGATCCTGCGCATGGCCATCCCGTTCACCAAGGAACAGGTCAGCGAGGTGCAAAAGCAGGTGGTGCGCGCCAACAAGCTGGAAAGCTGCTACATCCGGCCGCTGTCGTGGATCGGTTCGCAAAAGCTCGGCGTCAGCCCGCGCGGCAACCAGATCCACCTGATGGTGGCGGCCTGGCCCTGGGGCGCCTACCTGGGCGAGGAGGGGATGCAGCGCGGCATTCGCGTCAAGACCTCCAGCTACACGCGCCACCACGTCAACATCACGATGACGCAGGCCAAGGCGGTGAGCAACTACACCAACTCGATCCTGGCCAACATGGAAGCGCTGGACGACGGCTACGACGAGGCGCTGCTGCTGGACAGCGCGGGTTTCGTCAGCGAAGGCGCGGGCGAGAATGTCTTCGTGGTCAAGGACGGCGCGATCTACACGCCCGACCTGTCGGCCGGCGCGCTCAACGGGATCACGCGCAACACCGTGCTGCACATCTGCCGCGACCTGGGTGTGGAAGTGGTGCAAAAACGCATCACGCGCGACGAGATCTACATCGCCGACGAGGCGTTCTTCACCGGCACGGCGGCCGAGGTGACGCCCATCCGCGAGCTCGATCGCGTGGAAATCGGCGCGGGTTCGCGCGGCCCGGTCACCGAGAAGATCCAGAATGCGTTCTTCGACATCGTCAATGGGCGCAATCCGAAATACGCCCACTGGCTCACGAAAGTCTAAGGAAGGGCCACTCCCGATATGTCCGGCAATCCCTCCCAAGACTTCGTCGTCGAACTGCTCGCGAGCGACCTCAACGCCAATGGCGGCGTGTTCTGCCCCAGCCCGGCCGCCGGCATGAAGCTGTGGAACACCCATCCGCGCATCTATCTGGACGTCGCCCGCACCGGCGAGGCGAAGTGCGCCTACTGCGGCACGGTGTACAGGCTGAAGGCGGGCCAGCACTGGGGACACGGCCACTGACGAGTCGCCGGGGCTGACCCACAGCCTCCGGCCCCTGGTCCCTTGAACGCCCTGGTCATCGCCCCCCAGTGGATCGGTGATGCGGTGATGACCGAGCCGTTGCTGCGCCGCCTGCGCGCGCGCGGCGAGCGGCTCACGGTGGGGGCGCTGCCCTGGGTCGCGCCGGTGTACCGTGCGATGCCGCAGGTCGAGGACATCATCGAGTTCCCATTCCAGCACGGCGGCCTGCAATTCAAGGCGCGGCACGGCATCGCCCGGCAGATCCAGGGGCGCTTCGAGACCGCCTACATCCTGCCCAACTCACTCAAGAGCGCGCTGCTGCCTTTTCTTGCGAGCATTCCCAAGCGGGTGGGCTACCTGGGCGAGGCGCGCGTCGGCCTGCTCACCCACCGGCTGAAGAATCCCAAGGACAAGCCGCCGATGGTGGCGTTCTATTCGGCCCTCAGCGGCGAGAAGGAAGGCCTGGAGAACGACCGTCCGCGCCTGCAACTGCCCGCAGCCCAGATCGGGGCCGCGCTGGACGCGGCGGGACTGCGCGCTGGTGCTTACTACGCGTTCGCGCCCGGCGCGGAATACGGCCCGGCCAAGCGCTGGCCGGCCCTCCATTACGCGGAACTCGCGCGCCGCCTGGACCGGCCGGTGGTGCTGCTCGGCTCCGCCAAGGAAGCGGACCTGTGCCAGGAAATCGCGGGCGCGGCGGGCCAGGGCCAATGCCTCAACCTCGCGGGCAAGACGCCCTTGCTGCAGGCGTTCGCGCTGATCGCGGCGGCCCGCGCGGCGGTCAGCAACGACTCGGGCCTCATGCACGTGGCGGCGGCATTCGGTGTGCCGCAGGTCGCGGTGTTCGGCTCATCCAGCCCGCTGCACACGCCGCCCCTGAACGACAAGGCGCAGGTGCTCTGGCTCAAGCAGGATGCCGGCTACCAGCCGCCGCTGGACTGCGCACCCTGCTTTCAGCGCGAATGCCCACTGGGGCACACGCGCTGCCTGTACGACATCACCCCCGGGCGGGTCCTCGCCGCGGTCGACGCGGCGCGGCAATAGGGGCAAAAAAACAGCCACCTCGCGATGGCTGCAAGTCCTTGGAAGGACGTCGTTGGGAGACTGCAAAAAATCGGCGCGCGCAGCGCCGGCCCCGATGCCGACGTCCGCCTTCGCTCGCCGATCTTCTTGATTTTTTGGTCGCCTGGCGAGCGCCGATCAACTCTTTTACACCGGATTACATCTGGTGGCTGGGGATGCGCAGCGTGAAGCACGCGCCGCCGCCTTCCTGGTCGTCGCATTGCACCGTGCCGTGGTGGCGCCGCGTGATCGAGCGCACCAGGGCGAGCCCCAGGCCGACGCCGCCGTGCCGCTCGCTGGCGCCGGCGAGGCGGTAGAACGGATCAAAAATGCGTTCGCGCTCGGCGGGCGGCACGCCGGGCCCGCGGTCGCGCACGCGCACCACGGCCTTGTCGCCTTCGCGCGCGAGCTCGACGGTCACGGGGCCGTTGCTGTAGCGCCGCGCGTTCTCGAGCAGGTTGCGGATGGCGCGCCGAAGCAGCTTGGCCACGCCGCGCACGATCAGCGGCTGGCCGTCCTGACCCGGCAGCAGCTCGGCCCCCGCGCGCGCGCACTCTTCGGCGGACAACCCGGTCAGATCCACCGACTCCACCGTGCCGATGTCGCTTTCCTTCGCGTCCAGCCGGCTGGCCAGCAGGATTTCGTCGACCAGCTGGTCGAGCTCCGCGATGTTGCGCCGGATTTCCTGCCGGAACGCGGCCGATCCCTCCGGCTCCATCAGCTCCAGCCCCATGCGGATGCGCGCCAGCGGCGAGCGCAGCTCGTGCGAGGCATTGGCCAGCAGCGACTTGTGCGATTCGATCAGCGTCTCGATGCGCTGCGCCGCATGGTTGAAACGCTGCGCCAGGAATGCCAGTTCATCCGATCCCGATTCCTTGATGCGGACCGACAGGTCGCCTTCCCCCCAGCGCTCGACGCCCCTGCGCAGGTCGTCCAGCCGCTGCGTCAGGCGGCGGATGATGGGATAGGTGCCCACGGCCACCGCCAGCGCGACGATGCCCAGGATCCACAGCAGGCCGCCGGGCGCGCGCACCCACCAGGGCCGCGGCGCGAGGGCTTCCGCGGGCCCGCGCGGCCGCCGCGCAAATTGCAGCACCAGGGTGCTGCCGTCGTTGAGCGTGACCTGGTATTCGGTGGGCTGCCCCGGTTCCCGGATCGGGCGCGTCATGGTCTGCCCGAGAATGTCGCCGGCTTCGTTGCGCACGATGATCTCGCGCGCCGGCGCGGGCGCCTGCGCGGCATTGATGCGCCACAGCCAGCCGAAGGCGATCGTCAGCACGGCCACCGCCAGCACCACGGCCAGCCAGATGCGCAGGTAGAGCGGAACGCGGAACCGTCCCCCCCAGGGCGTCATGCGAGTTCCTTCACTCCTGCTGCTTCGCGAAGACGTAGCCGACGCCGCGCACGGTGAGGATGCGCTTGGGGCTCTTGGGGTCGGCTTCGATCGCCGCGCGGATGCGGCCCATGTGCACGTCGATGGAGCGATCGAAGGCCTCGAGTTCGCGCCCGCGCACGGCTTCCATGATCTGGTCGCGCGTGAGGACGCGGCCGGCCCGCTCGGCCAGCGTGACCAGCAGGTCGAACTGGTAGGAGGTGAGCTCGCAGGGCCGGCCCGCCACCGTGACCGTGCGGGCATCGCGGTCGATCTCCAGTGCGCCGAACTTCAGCACCTTCGCCGCCGGCGCCGGACCTTCGCTGCGGCGGCGCAGGATGGCGCGGATGCGCGCCAGCAGCTCGCGCGGCTCGAACGGTTTCGGCAGGTAGTCGTCGGCGCCCAGTTCCAGGCCGATGATGCGGTCCATCGGGTCGCCCTTGGCCGTGAGCATCAGCACCGGGATCTGTCCGGCCTCCCCGGGCAGGGCGCGCACGCGGCGGCACACTTCCAGGCCGTCCATGTCCGGCAGCATCAGGTCGAGGATCACCAGCTCGGGGGCCGCGCCCGCCGGCGGGTCCTGCAGCAGGGCCAGGCCCGCCTTGGCGTCGATGGCGTGCGTGACGCCGAAGCCGGAGCGCTCCAGGTACTCGCCGACCATTTGCGCCAGCCGGGCATCGTCTTCGATCATCAGGAGCTGTTGCATGTGCGCATGGTAATGAGTTCGGCACCGATCCAGGGCCGCGCCCTGCCGGTGCGGATCAGCCGCGCTGGCGGCGCTCCATGCGCAGCTTCATGCGCTGCGCCACTTTCAGGCGCTGCTCGGGCGTCAGGACCTCGGCCGCATCGGCCATGGCCTGGACCGTGCGCCGGCTGCGCGCGTCGGCCGCCTGCATTTGCGCCACGCGCAGCTGCTCCAGCGCGCGCCGGTCGATCACCGGCTGGGCCAGCAGGTCCAGCCCGTCGCGCCGCGCCTGCCGCCGCTGGTCGCGCAGCGGCCGCAGATCGGCCAGGGCCGCCGTGGCGATCGCCACCAGCCGTGCCTGCTGTTCCGGCGTGCCGCCCACGTCCTGGACCAGCCGACCGATGCGCCGGTCGAGGCGGCGCGACATTTCTTCCGGGTCCAGCCCGTGGCGGCGGCGCCAGCCGTGGGCCTGCACCTGCGTTCCCACCAGCCCCAGGCCGCACGCCGCGGCCAGGCCGGCCAGCCAGCGGCGGCGGATGGTGCCCGGCTGCGCCGCGTCGTCCAGGGGTGTCGTCATGTTCGCTCCAGTGGTGTTCAAGGCCACATGAAGGATCGGGGATTCGCCCTGCACCCGGCCGGTCCTTCGTGTCCGGACATGTTGTGCGGCAGCGATCACGCCCGCTTGTCGCGCCGGTAAAGTTAGGTAAACGGTCCCGCCTGGAACGCCGGGGTCAGGGCCCGGGCCGGGCGCCGGCCGCCGCCTGCGATCGGGCGGCCAGCCACACCAGCACCAGCACCGGCGCGCCCAGCAGCGCCGTCGCGGTGAAGAAGTTGCTGTAGCCGAAGAGGTCGACGTACTTGCCGGAATAGCCGGCCAGGAACTTGGGCAGCAGCAGCATCATCGAGCTGAACAGGGCGTATTGCGTGGCCGAGTAACTGACGTTCGTCAGGCTCGACAGGTAGGCGATGAAGGCCGCGGAGGCAATGCCGGAGGACAGGTTGTCGGCCGAGATCACGAAGATCAGCGCTTGCAGGTCATGCCCGCGCGAGCCCAGCCAGGCGAACAGCAGATTGGTGATCGCGCTGAGGACCGCGCCCAGCATGAGCACGCGCATCACGCCCATGCGCATCGTCATGGCGCCGCCGATGAATGCGCCGGCCAGCGTCATGGCGACGCCGTAGATCTTGGTGACGGCCGCGACCTCGTCCTTGGTGTAGCCCATGTCGACGTAGAACGGATTGGCCATGATGCCCATCACCACGTCGCTGATGCGGTAGACGGCGATCAGCGCCAGGATCAGCGCGGCCTGCCAGCGGTAACGCCGCAGGAAATCGGCGAAGGGCTCGACCAGCACCTCGTGCAGCCAGGCCGCGGCGCCGCGGGCCGGCGGTAGCGGGCGGCGCTGCGGCTCGGGCGAGAGCAGCACCGTCAGAACGCCCACCGCCATGGAGGCGGCCATCACCGAATACGCCGTCTGCCAGGCCGCGTGCTGGTAGCCGGCGGCCGCCGCTTGCGCGCGCGCCGCGATCCACAACACGCCCGCACCGGCCCAGATCATCGCGAGCCGGTAGCCGGTCTGGTAGGCGGCGGCCAGCGCGCCCTGCCGGTTCACGTCGGCCGACTCGATGCGGAAAGCGTCCAGCGCGATGTCCTGTGTCGCGGAGCCGAACGCCGCCAGCAGCGCGCACCCCACGATGGCCTGCAGCGACTGCGCGGGGTCGGTGACGGCCATCCCGAGCAGGCCGGCGATGATCATGGCCTGCGCCAGCAGCAGCCAGGCGCGCCGCCGCCCCAGCCGCCGCGACAGCCAGGGGACCGGCAGCCGGTCCACCAGCGGGGCCCAGGCCCACTTGAACGCATAGGCCAGGCCCACCCATGAGAGGAAGCCGATGGTGGTGCGGTCGATGCCGGCCTCGCGCAGCCGGAAGCTCAGGGTGCCCAGCACCAGCAGCAGCGGCAGCCCCGCCGAGAAGCCCAGGAACAGCATGCGCAGGGTGGCGGGCTCCAGGTAGACCCGCAAGGTAGCGCCCCACGACGGCTTCAGTTCCCGGCTGACAGGGGGGGCTTCACGCATGCGGGAATAATAAGCGTGAGCTCGGGCCACGAGCCGCCCACCGCCGCGAGAACACCCGCCCATGAATTTGCCCAGCCCGTTCGCATTCCGCGCTTGGGTCCCTGACCCTCGCGGGACCTTGCGCGCGTGGCTGCTGGGCGCCGCCTTGCTGCTGGCGCCTGCGGCCGATGCGCTGGCCCAGCGCGAAGGCGTCGACGTCGGGCAATCCTCCCGGCTGGCCGGGCTGGTTCCGGCGGCCGAGGTCGAGAAGGCTTCCAACCAGCAATACCATCAGCTGCTGCAGCAGGCGGCGGCCAAGCGCGCCCTGGCGCAGCCGGGCGATCCGCAGCTCGAACGGGTGCGTGCAATCTCGCAGCGCCTGATCCCGCATGCGGGCACGTGGAACCCGCGGGTCGCGAGCTGGCGCTGGGAAGTCAACCTGATCCGCTCCAACCAGATCAACGCGTTCTGCATGCCGGGCGGCAAGATCGCCGTCTTCACCGGCATCATCGACCAGCTGCGGCTGTCGGACGATGAACTGGCCATGGTGGTGGGCCACGAGATGGCGCACGCCCTGCGCGAGCACGCGCGCGAGCGCATCGCCAAGAACGCCGCCACCAGCATTGGCGCGAACCTCCTGACGCAGTTGCTGGGACTGGGCGACGTGGGCCAGACGCTGGCCGGCTATGGCGCGCAACTGCTGACGCTGCGCTTTGGCCGCGGCGACGAAACCGAAGCCGACCTGGTCGGCATGGAGATCGCGGCGCGCGCCGGCTACGACCCGCGCGCCGCCATCACGCTGTGGCAGAAGATGGGCCAGGCCAGCAAGAACGCCCCGCCGGAATGGCTTTCGACGCACCCGTCGGGAGCGACCCGGATCGAGGAACTGCAGCGCAACCTGCCGCGCGTCATGCCGCTGTACGAGCGGACGAACGCCAGGCGCTGAGCCGCGCGCGGCGCGTTGCTGCGCACCGCCGGGAACCTCGAGCGCGCGCCGCGCGCTGAGATGAAAACCGACTGATTGACTGGGTCATCCCTGGCGTGATCGTTGACGCAGATCAAGGGCCGGTTTCCCGCGTGCGCGAAGAATCTCATACACGATACGGGAAGTGATTTCACATACTGCAAACCCGCCGCCCAGGTCCTGGCGCACCTTGCTGGCCACGGACGCGGGAAAGCCGCCCAATCAGGCGCCCGTCGGCCGGTATGGCAATTGATCAACGGAGACCACATGTCGTCTGTGTCGATATCTCCCA
>JAMPXR010000121.1 GCA_023701085.1 Ramlibacter sp.
CGGCGCGCTCGATGGGCGTTTCCGAGCCCACGATCCGTCGCTACCTGGACATCCTGACGCAGACGATGATGGTGCGCCAGTTGCAGCCCTGGCACGAGAACCTTGGAAAGCGGCAGGTCAAGTCTCCCAAGATCTATTTCCGGGACACCGGCTTGCTGCACGCGCTGATGGGCGTGCAGACGATGGCGCAGCTGGTGACGCACCCCCGCGCCGGCGCCAGCTGGGAGGGGTTTGCGCTGGAACAGGTGCTGCGGCTGGCCAAGCCGGATCAAGCGTGGTTCTGGGCAACGCACCAGGGCGCCGAGCTGGACCTGCTGATGTTCAGGGGCGCGCGACGCATCGGGGTGGAGTTCAAGCGCGCCGATGCGCCGCGTGTGACGCCATCCATGCGCATCGCGTTCGATAACCTGAAGCTGGACGCGTTGTACGTGGTCCATCCCGGGCCACACCGCTTCCGCATGGCAGACGGAATCGAGGCAGTCCCCTTGTGGGCGATGTTGCCGGTGGCGTAGCCCACAACCCTGGTCTTGGAACTCGCAAGCAAATCCGCAAGAACTCTGGCATTGATTGCATATTGTTCTTGTAAAACATAGACTTAGGCATGACCGCCAAGTCGCAAAAATTTGCGCTCTACGACCATCCTGCCCAGATGGAGCCGTTGCTGCCCGCTGAGCAGCGGCTTGCCCCGCTCCTGGAGCAGGCGCACGACCTGCAACGCGCTGCGCACAGCCTTTCGGGCACCGGTGCACCGCCGGAATTGCGCACCTTGTTGCGGGCCATGAACTCCTACTACAGCAACAAGATCGAGGGGCAGCACACGTTGCCCGTGGACATCGAGCGCGCGCTGCGCAACGACTATTCCCAGGACCAGGACAAGGCGCGGCGGCAGCGGCTGGCGCTGGCGCATATGGAAACCGAGAAGGCGCTAGAAACGGGGTGGAAGCAATGGTCCAGCGCTCAGGTCTGGTCGGCGCAGATGGTGCGCGACATTCACCAGGACCTGTTTGCCAGATTGCCCGAGGCGGATCGGGCGCTGGCCGAGGGCGACGTGCTGGCGCCCGGCGTATTGCGCGACCGTGAAGTCAGCGTGGGGGTTCACGCCGCTCCGGCGCACGCGGCCATCGGCGCCATGCTCGATCGCTGGGCCGCGTTCTACGGCGGGGTGCGGCGCGGCGAGCTGCAGATCGTAGCCGTCGCGGCATCGCACCACAGGCTCGCTTGGATTCACCCGTTCCGCGACGGCAACGGCCGGGTGGCACGGCTGCACACCCATCTTGCCTTGGGCGCGCTGGGTCTGACCAATGGCTTGTGGTCGCCATTGCGCGGCTTTGCCCGCACTCATGAAGCCTATTACGCCCAGCTCGCCGCCGCTGACGAGCCGCGTGCCGGCGATCTCGATGGCCGCGGCAACCTGTCCGAGCGGGCGCTAGAGGGGTGGATTGGGTATGTGCTGGCGCTTTGCCTCGATCAGGTGCGCTTCATGGCGGGTCTGCTCGATATGGCGGGGATGAAGGAGCGCATTGCCGCATGCCTGGCCTTCGAAGAGAAGATCGTGCGCCAGGGCGTGCGCGCCGAGGCGCTGCGGGCGCTGCACTACCTGCTGCTCACGGGCTCCGAGCTGGAGCGAAGCGAGTTCAAGGCGATGCTAGCGCTGGGCGATCGGCTGGCCACGGCGCAGGTGTCGGCGCTGCTCAAGCGCGGCTTGCTGGCGACGGATTCACCGCACGGCAAGCTGCGCTTCGGCGTGCCGCAATATGCGCTGCGGTTTTATTTCCCGCACTTGTGGCCGGAGGCCGAGGCGGGGAGCTGACGGGCGGCGCCCGCCGAGTTCGCTTTTTCCTGAACGACCTGCAGGGATCGTCTGCTTTTTCTAAATCCGTTGCGCTGTTACCTTGACGTCCTGACTCATTCACCAAGGAGACTCCCCATGAGAAAGACCCTGGCCCTGATGGCCGTCGTGCTCACCGTCGGCATGACGGCTGCCCTGGACGCGCACGCCAAGCGCCTGGGCGGCGGCAAGTCGGCCGGCATGCAGCGGCAGAACGTGACGGCGCCGGCCAACAACACTGCCACGCCGGGCAGCCCGGCGCAGACCGCGCCCGCAGCCGGCGCGACGACCGCCGCGGCGGCACCCGCTGCGGCAGCGGCGGCCACGGCCAAGCGCAGCTGGATGGGCCCGGTCGCCGGCCTGGCCGCGGGCCTGGGCATCGCGGCGCTGGCCTCGCACTTCGGCTTTGGCGAGGCGCTGGCCAATATGCTCACGATCGCGCTCGTGGTGATGGCGGTGCTGCTCGTGGTCGGCTTCATCATGCGCAAGCGCGCGGCCGCGCAAGGCGGGGCGCTGGCGGGCGCGGGCGGTGTCGGTCCCCTGGGCGGCATACGCCGTGACGAGCCGCAGCAAGGCATGTTGCGCAACGAGAGCGCGCGCAGCGGGTCGCTGATCGGCTCGCGCATCGGCAGTGGCGTCGCCTCGCTGCCCGTGGCCACGGGCAGCACGGGCAACATCCCGGCCGGCTTCGACAAGGAGGGCTTCGAGCGCACGGCGCGTGACCAGTTCATGGCGCTGCAGGCCGCCAACGACGCGCGTGACCTGGACCGGCTGCGTGACTACCTGTCGCCGGAAATGTTCGAGGCGGCGCGCGGCGAGATCGCCGAGCGCGGCGATGCCACGCAGAAGACCGAGGTGTTCGGCCTGGACGCGCAGGTGCTGGACGTGGTCGACGAGGCGGACCGCTACATCGTCAGCGTGCGCTTCACCGGCAGCGTCCGCGAGCAGTTCGGCACGGAAACCGAAGACCTGCAAGAGGTGTGGCACCTGACCAAGCCCAAGAGCGGCTTCGGCGGCTGGGTGATCGCCGGGATCCAGCAGGCGGCGTAAAGCGCGGCAAAGGGGGCGCCCTCAGTTCCGCGCGGCCTCCACCAGCTGCTGGACCAGCGGGTGGTGGATGCGCCGCTCGGCGGAGATGAGGTGGAAGTGCTCCTGCACCTCCGGCGTCTCGCCCAGCAGGCGCACCCGCTTGTCCTGCAGCAGTTCCTCGTGCGACCAGCGCGAGGCGGGGAAGGCGCCCATGCCGCTGCGGCCGAACGCCGCGAGCAGGGCGCTGTCCTCGAACTCGCCGGCGATGCGCGGGCGCAGCTGATGGCGCTCGAACCACTGGTCCAGCCGTGCGCGCACCGCCGCATGCTGCGTCGGCAGCAGCACCGGCAGTTCGTTCAGGCAGTCGGGGAAGGCGCGCTTGCACTTCCTGGCCAGCTCCGCCGGGGCGTACCAGGCCATCGTCGCTTCGCCCAGCTTGTGACCGTACAGGCGCAGGTTGGGATTGGGCGGGGCCGGGTGGTCCGACAGCACGGCGTCCAGCTTGTGCAGGGCCAGGTCGGCCAGCAGGCGGTCGAATTCGTCCTCGTGGCAAAGCAGGCGCACGCGCGGGTCCTGCAACGCGGGCTGCAGCAGGTGGCGCACCACCAGCTTGGGCAGGCCGTCGGAGATGCCCACCGCCAGGCGCATCCCGCCGCCGGTGGCCGCATCGCGCACGGCGGCGGTGAGTTGCTCGCCGAGCTGGAAGATCTGGTCGGCGTGCGCCATCGCGGCCACGCCCGCCTCGGTCAGCGCAATGCCCCGGCCGGCCGGCTTGAACAGCGAGTATCCGAGTGACTGTTCCAGCAGCCGCACCTGGGCACTGACGGTCTGAACCGCCATGTCCAGGCGCGCCGCGGCGCGGGCGATGCCGCCTTCCTTGGCGACGACCCAGAAGTAGTAGAGGTGGCGGTAGTTCAGCGGGGTGCTCATCAGGCCGAAGTGTGCCTCGGCTTGCGCGGGTGCAGGGAATCTACCCAGCACCTCCTCGGAATCCCGCCTACTTGTTCGCGTGCTTGCGCTGGTGGTCGACCCGGTCCTTCTGGCCGCTCGGCCCGGCGCAGGATCCGTCCGCGGGCTTTTCCACCTTGCGGCCCAGCGGAGTGGTGCGGCCGGTGGAAGGCGGCTGCTCCAGCGGAGGCGGTTCGGTCTTGGTGTCGATCGGGCTGTGGGTCTTGGTGGAGGTCTGGCCACCGGGGCACTGGCGGAAAAAGGCCGGCGCGCCGCGCTGGCTGTCGAGCTGTCGCGACCAGTTGCCGATGTGGACGCTGTCCATGTCTCGCTCCTTTGGGGCGCCGCTTTGCTTCGCGGCACGATGCGCCCGCCTCAAGCGGGCATACTGCACTATGCGTTTGCGGGTCGCAGTTGGCTGTAGGCCATCTTCCCGTAAGTCTGCAGTACGGATGCCTCAGCTATTCGCCACCGGGCTGCATAATCCTTGACACCTGACAGTTCGAAAGGCTTGCGATGGCGATCCTGGTGCTGGGTTTGGTCCTCTTCCTGGGCGTTCATTCGGCGCGCATCTTCGCCGACGGCTGGCGCACCGCCACCATCGGCAGCATGGGCGAGAAGCCCTGGAAGGGCGTCTATTCGCTGCTGTCCATCGCCGGCTTCGTGGTGCTGGTATGGGGCTACGGCATCGCGCGGCAAAACCCGGTGCTGCTGTGGTCGCCGCCGGTGGCGATGCGGCACGTCGCGGCGCTGCTGATGGTGATCGCGTTCATCCTGTTCGTGGCCGCCTATGTGCCCGGCAACTGGTTCAAGGCCACGCTGCATCACCCGCAAATGCTCTCGGTCAAGATCTGGGCCTTCGGCCACCTGATCGCCAACGGCACGCTGGTGGACATGGTGCTGTTCGGCGCGTTTCTGGCCTGGGCGGTGCTGGGCTACACGGCGGCGCGCCGGCGTGACCGGGCGGCCGGCACCGTGTACGCGCCCGCCACCGCGAAAGGAACGGCCATCACGGTGGTCGTCGGGCTGGTGGCGTTCGCCGTATTCGCCTTCTGGCTGCATGGGTGGCTGATCGGAGTGAGGCCGTTCGGTTGACCCGAGGCCATGCCGATGACGCGAAGCAAGTAATCACTGGCTTCGTTACTAGCCGGGACGGGACATTGTCCGACAGCCAGGCGGGCACTACCCGCCCAGAATGGAAGCATTGGACTCCCGCCCGCGGCGTTCAGGAGGTCACATGTCCAAGCGGCAGAATTCGCGCGACAAGCAGGCCGCGCTCAGCGGCAAGGTGGAAAACGACTTCAACAAGCTCGGCGAGCAAAGGCCGACGCAGAAGAACGAGGGCCGGCGCACGCCGGTCAGCCGGCACGATCGCGAGTCGCAACTGGGGGGCGACAATCAATCGCAGGCCCGCAAGGGCGGGCCGAACAGCGGCGGGGCGAGCGGCAGGCGCTGAACCTCAGCGCCGCGCGCGGCCGCACGGCGTTTGCGCGGGGCAGGGCGCCTGCAGGTCGCTGAATTCGAAGTAATGCGCGAGACCCAGCTCGGAGCCCTGGGGCCGGTAGGTGCCGTCGGGCTGCTTGACGAACAGCTGCTTGCCGCCCATGAGGCGGCGCAACACCGGTTCGAGCTGGCCTAGCGTGACGGGGCTCAGCCAGGCAGCGACCACGCTGCCGGCGTCGAATGAATCCTGAATAAACTGCATGTCACTCCGCTGCGATTCAAAAGACGGGCTCCCCTTGCCACGATCGAATTAGTTTCCGGCGCCGATTTCGCCTTGTGCGGGATTTTGCGCGCTGCAGCAAAGTCAGTGGAATGACAAAGGGTCTTTCGGGAGCGGTTTTTACGAATTCGTTGTATGCACGCAAAAACCACGGATCAGCCGCCCGTGGAATTGGGCCTTTCGGACTAAATATACCGCTGAGTCAGTGGTAACTGGGCGTCTTGAAGCCCCAGCTGCGGGCGCTCAGGACCTTGTCCAGCTGGCCGAGCATGGTGTTCCAGCCTTGCCGGGTGCGGTCGGCCATGGCGCGCGCGTCGTCGCCCTCGCCCAGGTCGTGGGTGAGGACCAGGTCGCACAGGGCGGCGCCCATGGGCAGCACGTCGATGGTCACGCGCGTGGGCGCGTCGAACGACGGTTCGACACTGAGGTCGAACACCAGCCGGCCCGGCCGGTCGATCTCCATATAGACGCCGCGGTGCCTTGCCTCGAAGAAGCTTTCCTCGCCGTCGGGCACGGGCCGGCGGTCGCTGACGAAGAAGCCGCCGCCGACCCGCGGGTCGATCTCGCAATGGAGGATGTTGCCGGTGCGGGTGGCGAACAGGAAGCGCGCGGCGATCGCCGATGTGAGCCATGCATCGAACACGCGCGCGGGGGACGCGTTGTACCGGTGCGCGACGCGCACGATGGTGTTGCTCATCCGCCGTTTATCTGTCCTCGGCCGCGCGCTGTCAAGCGCGGCAACCGTTTGAAACTACTTGCGGTCCGGCAGCTCGATCTTGACCTCGAGCACTTCGAGATTGTCCTGGCGCTCGACGTTCACCTTGATGTCCTGCAGGTCGATCTTGATGTACTTGCTGAGCACGGCCATCAGGTCGCGCTGCAGGGCCGGCAGGTAATCGGGCTGCCCGGCGTTGCGGCCGCTGCGCTCGTGCGCCAGGATGATCTGCAGCCGCTCCTTGGCGACGCTGGCGGTCTTCTTCTTCTCCCCCAGCAGGAAGGACAGGAATGAGCCCATGCCTCACTTGCCTCCGAACAGGCGCTTGAGGAAGCCGCCTTTTTGCGGGTCCACGAAACGCATGGGCACGTCCTTGCCCAGGAAGCGGTCCACCACGTCCTTGTACGCTTCCGAGACCTCGCTGCCCTTCATGTGCACCGCCGGCAGGCCCTGGTTGGAGGCCTGCAGCACGGTTTCGCTTTCCGGGATCACGCCGATCAGCTTGATGCGCAGGATGTCCTTGATGTCCTCCAGCGAGAGCATCTGGCCCCGGTCCACGCGGTTCGGGTTGTAGCGGGTGATCAGCAGGTGCTCCTTGACCGGTTCCTTGCCCTCGATGGCGCGCCGCGTCTTGCTGGCGAGCATGCCCAGGATGCGGTCGGAGTCGCGCACCGAGGACACCTCGGGGTTGGTGACCACCAGCGCCTCGTCGGCGAAGTGCATGGCCATCAGCGCCCCGTTCTCGATGCCGGCGGGCGAGTCGCAGACGATGTACTGGAAGCCCATGCCGGCCAGCTCGTGCAGCACCTTCTCCACGCCGTCGCGGCTCAGCGCTTCTTTGTCGCGCGTCTGCGAGGCCGCCAGCACGAACAGGGTGTCGCACTGCTTGTCCTTGATCAGCGCCTGGTGCAGGTTGGCCTCGCCCTGGATCACGTTGACCAGGTCGTAGACCACGCGGCGTTCGCAGCCCATGATCAAGTCGAGGTTGCGCAGGCCCACGTCGAAGTCGATCACGGCCGTCTTGTGGCCGGCCAGGGCCAGGCCCGCGGCGAAGCTGGCGCTGGTGGTGGTCTTGCCGACCCCGCCCTTGCCGGAAGTCACGACGAC
>JAMPXR010000122.1 GCA_023701085.1 Ramlibacter sp.
CTGCTGCATGGCGCCTACGAATGCCTGCGCCATCACGGCAGCGAGGAACTGAAGGCGCGCTACCTGGGCAAGATCGCCAGCGGCGAATGGCTGGCGACGATGTGCCTGACCGAACCGCACGCGGGCAGCGACCTGGGGCTGGTGCGCACACGGGCGGCGGCCCGCGGCGACGGCAGCTGGCGGCTGGACGGCAGCAAGATCTTCATCTCGGGCGGCGAGCACGACCTGACGGACAACATCGTTCATCTGGTGCTCGCGCGCGCGCCCGAAGCGCCGCCCGGGCCCAAGGGCTTGTCGCTCTACCTGGTGCCCAAGCTGCTGCCCGGTGGCGCGCGCAACGGCGTGCACTGCGACCGCATCGAGGAGAAGATGGGCCTGCACGGCAGCGCCACCTGCGCGATGCGCTTCGAGGACGCCACCGGCTGGCTGATCGGCGAGACCGGCCGCGGCCTGGCCGCCATGTTCGTGATGATGAACGCGGCGCGGCTGCATGTGGCGCTGCAGGGAATCGGCCTGCTCGACGCGGCCTGGCAAAAGGCCGACGCCTACGCCCTGGAGCGGCGGCAGATGCGCGTGCCGGGGCCGCGCGAGAGCCAGGACGCGGCCGACGCGATCGCCGGACATCCCGCGATGCGCCGCATCCTCGACGTGCAGCGCGCCTGGGTCGATGGCGGCCGGCTGCTGGCCTACAAGACCGCGATCGAGCTGGACATCGCGAAACACCACCCGGACGCCGGCCGGCGCGCCAGCGCGCAACACTGGTGCGGCCTGGTCACGCCGGTCCTCAAGGCGGCCTGCACCGGGCAGGCATTCGACGGCGCCAGCGCCTGCCTGCAGGTGTTCGGCGGCCATGGCTACATCCGGGAATGGGGGATCGAGCAGGTCCTGCGCGATTCGCGCGTCACCATGATCTATGAAGGCACCAACGAGATCCAGGCGATCGACCTGCTGGTGCGCAAGGTGCTCGCCGATGGCGGCGCCGGCCTGGCGGCGCTGCTGCGGGAACTGCGCGCGGACCTCGACGCCGGCCGGCCGGCGCACGCCGAGGTCTTGCGGTTCTTCGACGAGCTGAACACACTCACCGCCCTCCTCGCCGAGGCCGCCGCGCACGACCCGGTGCTGCCCTTCGAGGCGGCCGACGACTATTTGCGCGCGGCCGCGCTGGCGCTGCTGGCATGGGCGTGGACCCGCATCGAGGCGGCCGCGCCCCAGGGCGCGCCGCGCTGGGCGCGCCCCGCCGACGCGCTGCGCCTGCGCGTGCTGCCCGAATTCGACATGCGCGCCGGGATCGTCCGGGGCCAATGCGCGCGCTCATCCGGCGCGCCCGGGCCCGACAGCGGCAGTGCCTCCCTCCCGGCAGGGGAAGCGGCACCGTGAGCGCGCGCGTCGCCAGGAGCGCCCATGGCGAGGCCATGCCGGCGGTCGACCAAATCGACTGCAGCTACCTCGACAACCTGATCGGCTACAACGCCCGGCGCGCGGCCCTGGCGGTCATCGGCGTGTTCCTCGAGCGCATGAAGGTCTACGGGCTGCGCCCCGTGGACTTCTCGGTGCTGTCGCTGATCGCGCACAACCCCGGCATCACCTCGCGCCAGCTCTGCGCCACGCTGGGCATCCTGCCGCCCAACCTTGTGGGCATGATCAATGCGCTGGAGAAGCGCCGGATCATCGTGCGCAAGCCGCATCCGCACGACGGGCGCGCGCTCGGCCTGCACGTGACGCCCGGCGGACTGAAGCTCACGCGCGATGCGGAGCGGACCGCCGTCGAACTGGAGGCCGAGGCGACGGCCCACCTGACGGCGGGCGAATCGAAGCAGCTGAACAGGCTGCTGCAGAAGGTCTACCTCGGCCGCGAGCCGGCCGAG
Organism: Ramlibacter sp.; assembly: GCA_023701085.1. Lineage (GTDB taxonomy): Bacteria > Pseudomonadota > Gammaproteobacteria > Burkholderiales > Burkholderiaceae_C > Ramlibacter. The sequence continues at coordinate 1,866 of JAMPXR010000122.1, forward strand.
CGGCAAACCCTCGCGCTACAGAAAAAGTAGCAATGCGGGTACGCCCGCGTATCGGAGCAACCTGCTATTGTTTGTGTAGCAGGAACTGCGTACACTCCACTCCCCGGCAGCCCGGCCGCCGCGCCCGAGGAGAACAGGAATGGGTTCGAAGGAAAACGCCGCCATCAGCCAGTTGCTGGGGCTGCTCGAGTCGCGCTATGCGATCCGGGTGCTGTGGGCGCTGCGCGACGGCCATGCGCAGACCTTCCGCCTGCTGCAGGACAGCGTCGGCGGCATCACGCCCAACACCCTGAACACCCGCATCAAGGAACTGCGCGAGGCGGGCCTCGTCATCCACGGCAGCGACGGCTACGTCGTGACGCCGGCCGGCTCCGACCTGCTCAAGCGCCTGGGCGATCTGCCGGCGTTCGCGGCCAAGTGGGTCGCCAGCCAGTCCAGGAAGAAACCATGAAGCGATACCTCCAGATTGCGGCCGCCCTGCCCGCGGATGCCGGCGACGCGCTGCTGATAGGACGCGTGCACCTCCCCGGCTCGGGCGCGGTGCTGGTGCAGGCGCGCCCCGACGGGGTCTATGACCTTTCGGGGCTGGCGCCGACCTGCAGCGAGCTGCTGGAGCTGCCCGGCGTGGCCCAAGCGGTGCGCGGCAGCCGCGGCGCACGCATCGCCGGCACGCAGGAGCTGCTGGCCAACAGCGCCTTCGACGCACGCGATCCGTCCCGGCCCTGGCTGCTGGCGCCCTGCGACCTGCAGGCCCTCAAGGCCGCCGGCGTGACCTTCGTCGAATCGATGCTCGAGCGCGTCATCGAGGAGCAGGCGCGTGGCGACGCCTCGCGGGCCGAGGCGGTGCGCCAGGCGGTGGTCGCCGTGATCGGCGACAACCTGGGCGCGGTGCGGCCGGGCTCGGCCCCGGCGGCACGCCTGAAGGACGTGCTGGTGGCGCAAGGCATGTGGTCGCAGTACCTGGAGGTCGGGATCGGCCCGGACGCGGAAATCTTCACCAAGTCGCAGCCCATGAGCGCGGTCGGAACCGGCGTGGAGGTCGGAATCCACCCGGCCAGCACCTGGAACAATCCCGAGCCCGAAATCGTGCTGGCCGTCAACAGCCGCGGCGAGGCCTGCGGCGCGGCCCTGGGCAATGACGTCAACCTGCGCGATTTCGAGGGCCGCAGCGCCCTGCTGCTGGGCAAGGCCAAGGACAACAACGCCAGTTGCGCGATCGGCCCTTTCATCCGCCTGTTCGACGAGCGCTACGGCATCGCCGACGTGCGCCGCTGCGACCTCGCCATGCAGGTGGAAGGGCCGGACGGCTTCGTGATGCAGGGCAGCAGCTCGCTGTCCCGGATCAGCCGCGACCCGCTGGACCTGGTGGGACAGGCCATCGGCGCGAACCATCAGTATCCGGACGGCTTCATGCTGTTCCTGGGAACCATGTTCGCGCCCACGCAGGACCGGCTGGGCCCGGGCCAGGGCTTCACGCATCGCGTGGGGGACATCGTGACGGTGGCCACGCCCCGGCTGGGTACACTGGCGAACCGCGTCAACACCAGCGACCGGGTGGCGCCCTGGACCTACGGCACGGCCGCGCTCATGCGCGACCTCGCCCGCCGCGGCTTGCTGGGTTGACCTTCGCAAGGCCCGTCCGCCGCATGCCGAAACGGCACGCGGCCTCATCCATCAACAGCAAAGGTGCGTCCATCATGATCACAACCCCCTCCGGCCTGCAGTACGACGACACGACCGTGGGCGGCGGCGCCGAGGCCCGGCCCGGCCAGCAGGTGCGCGTGCACTACACCGGCTGGCTCTTCAACAACGGCCAGCAGGGTGCGAAATTCGACTCCAGCCGGGACCGCAACGACCCCTTCGCCTTCACGCTGGGCGCCGGGATGGTGATCCAGGGCTGGGACGAGGGCGTCGCCGGCATGAAGGTCGGCGGCCAGCGCACCCTGGTGATCCCGCCGCAGCTGGGTTACGGCGCCCGCGGCGCCGGCGGCGTGATCCCCCCCAACGCCACCCTGAAGTTCGACGTGGAGCTGCTCGACGCCCGTTGACGCCGGGCGCCCCCCCGCAGAGCTTGCGCCCCCGGGGGTGGAGCGGGTCGGGCCCCGGGGGCTGGCGACCCGGGGCCGACCCCGGCGGGCGGCGGATTGCGGCCGGCCGAATCCCGTCTTTGCGCCTTGAAAAGGGCCGGCCGGCCCCAAGCTGCTGGCCAGCGCATTTCTCCCCGCTAGAAAACCCATGTCCGCCGACAACCAGAAGATGACTGAAAACAACCGGATCGAGCCCACCCTGGAGCCGAGCGATGGCATCCCGGCCGATGCCGGCCCCGAAGAACGCGAGGCGGCGCAAGCCGCCATCGAAAACGAGTCGCTGAAGCAGGCGCTGGCCGACCTGGCCGCCCTGCAGGCCAAGAACGCCGAACTGGCCGAGCAGTACCTGCGGGCGCAGGCGGATGTCCAGAACACCCGGCGGCGCGCCGAGGAAGAGATGAGCAAGGCCCGCAAGTTCGCCATCGAGGGCTTTGCCGAGAGCCTGCTGCCCGTGCTGGACAGCCTGGAGGCCGGTCTCACGCACCAGGACGCCACGGCGCAGCAGCTGCTGGAAGGCTCCCAGGCCACCCTGCGCCAGCTCAAGAGCGCGCTGGAGCGCAACAAGGTCGTCGAGATCAATCCCGCCGTGGGCGAGCGCTTCGATCCTCATCGGCAGCAAGCCATTTCGGTGGTTCCCCTGCCCGCCGATTCCACACAGGAACCCAACACCGTGGTCAGCGTGCTGCAAAAGGGCTACCTGATCGCGGAACGCGTGCTGCGGCCCGCCCTGGTCACGGTCGCGGCGCCCCGGTGAGCCTTGAAACGACACAGCTTATCCACAAGTAACCCACATCGCATCTGAATTGGCCTCGCGGGCCGCAAGCAAGGAGAAAGAACATGGGACGAATCATCGGCATCGACCTGGGCACCACGAATTCCTGCGTGTCCATCATGGAAGGCAACACGCCCAGGGTGATCGAGAACAGCGAGGGCGCGCGCACCACGCCGTCCATCGTGGCCTACCAGGAGGACGGCGAGATCCTCGTGGGCGCCTCGGCCAAGCGCCAGGCCGTCACCAACGCCAAGAACACGCTGTACGCGATCAAGCGCCTGATCGGCCGCAAGTTCGAGGAAAAGGAAGTCCAGAAGGACATCCACCTCATGCCCTATGAGATCAGCAAGGCCGACAACGGCGACGCCTGGGTCACCGTGCGCGGCAAGAAGCTCGCGCCGCCGCAGATCTCGGCCGAAGTGCTGCGCAAGATGAAGAAGACCGCCGAGGACTACCTGGGCGAGCCGGTGACGGAAGCCGTGATCACGGTGCCCGCGTACTTCAACGACAGCCAGCGCCAGGCCACCAAGGACGCCGGCCGCATCGCCGGCCTGGACGTCAAGCGCATCATCAACGAACCGACGGCCGCGGCACTGGCCTTCGGCCTGGACAAGCAGGAAAAGGGCGACCGCAAGATCGCCGTCTATGACCTGGGCGGCGGCACCTTCGACATCTCGATCATCGAGATCGCGGACGTCGACGGCGAAAAGCAGTTCGAGGTGCTGTCCACCAACGGCGACACCTTCCTGGGCGGCGAGGATTTCGACCAGCGCATCATCGACTACATCATCGGCGAGTTCAAGAAAGAGCAGGGCGTGGACCTCTCGAAGGACGTGCTCGCGCTGCAGCGCCTGAAGGAAGCGGCCGAGAAGGCCAAGATCGAGCTGTCCAGCAACTCGCAGACCGACGTCAACCTGCCCTACATCACGGCCGACGCGAACGGCCCGCGCCACCTGAACATCAAGCTCACGCGCGCCAAGCTCGAATCGCTGGTGGACGAGCTGGTCGAGCGCACCATCGCGCCCTGCCGCACGGCCATCAAGGACGCGGGCGTGTCGTTCTCCGACATCCACGACGTCATCCTGGTGGGCGGCCAGACCCGCATGCCCAAGGTGCAGGAAAAAGTGCGCGAGCTGTTCGGCAAGGAAGCCCGCAAGGACGTGAACCCGGACGAGGCCGTCGCCGTGGGCGCCGCCATCCAGGGCCAGGTGCTGGGCGGCGAGCGCAAGGACGTGCTGCTGCTGGACGTGACCCCGCTGTCGCTGGGCATCGAGACGCTGGGCGGCGTCATGACCAAGATGATCCAGAAGAACACGACCATCCCGACCAAGTTCTCGCAGACCTTCTCGACGGCCGACGACAACCAGCCGGCGGTGACCATCAAGGTGTTCCAGGGCGAGCGCGAAATCGCGGCAGGCAACAAGCTGCTGGGCGAGTTCAACCTCGAAGGCATCCCGCCGGCGCCGCGCGGCCTGCCGCAGATCGAGGTGACGTTCGACATCGACGCCAACGGCATCCTGCACGTGAGCGCCAAGGACAAGGGCACGGGCAAGGAAAACAAGATCACCATCAAGGCGAACTCGGGCCTGTCCGAGTCCGAGATCCAGAAGATGGTGAAGGACGCCGAGCTCAACGCCGAAGAAGACAAGCGCAAGCTCGAAGTGGTGCAGGCGCGCAACCAGGGCGAGGCGCTGACGCACAGCGTCAGGAAGAGCCTGACCGAGTACGGCGACAAGCTCGAGGGCGGCGAGAAGGAGAAGATCGAGGCCGCGATCAAGGAGCTGGAGGAGTCGCTCAAGGGCGAGGACAAGGCCGCGATCGAGGAAAAGACCAACGCCCTCATGTCCGTCAGCCAGAAGCTGGGCGAGAAGATGTACTCCGACATGCAGGCCAAGCAGGCGGCGGAAGCCGCCGCGGGCGGCGCCGGCCCGGCCGGTGGCGCGGAAGGCGCGTCATCGAGGCCGGCCGACGACAATGTGGTCGACGCCGAGGTGAAGGAAGTCAAGAAAGGTTAAACGCGGACGCTGCGCGCCGCGCTAACCCGCCGCGTTCGACTGATACCCTCGCGGGATCGTCAACGCGGCGTTTTTGCTGGCGCCAGATCCTGTGTCGGATGAGGTAGCGGTAGCGATATGCTGGATGAGTCGACCAAAGACATGGCCACAAAAAGAGACTATTACGAAGTCCTGGGCGTTCCCAAGAACGCCTCGGACGACGAGATCAAGAAGGCTTATCGCAAGCTCGCGATGAAGTACCACCCTGACCGCCACCAGGGCGAGGACAAGGCGGCGGAGGCCAAGTTCAAGGAGGCCAAGGAAGCCTACGAGATGCTGTCGAACCCGGAGAAGCGTTCGGCATACGACCAGTTCGGCCACGCGGGGGTGGACCCCAACATGCGCGGCGCCGGGCCCGGCGGCGAAGGCTTCGGCGGCTTCGCCGAGGCGTTCGGCGACATCTTCGGCGACATCTTCGGCCAGCAGCAGCGCGGCGGCCGCGGCGGGCGCCAGATCTACCGCGGCAGCGACCTGTCGTACGCGATGGAGGTCACGCTCGAGGAGGCGGCCCTGGGCAAGGAA
>JAMPXR010000123.1 GCA_023701085.1 Ramlibacter sp.
AACACGCGCGAGCGGATGCGGAACTCGTACAGCGGCGGCACGATGCGCGACAGCGGCAGCAGGACCGCGATGATGATGCCCAGCGCCAGCCACATGCGCTCGACCAGGTTGGCCAGCCAGAACGGCAGGTAGCGCTGCAGGAAGGGCTGCCCGCCCTTGATCGCGCGTTCGGCCTCGCGCGACACCGGGTACTCGCTGTGCTCGATCGCGGGAAACGCGCCGGCCCGGTTGAACCAGCCGGCCGAACCGTGCAGCTCGCGCGCCGCCTGCGCGAACAGCTGCAGCAGCGCCGGGTGCGTCTGCTCGCGCGTGAGCAGCGCGGTGGTGGTCGCGACCAGCCGCAGGTCGGCCGGCGGCTGGTCGCGCGCCAGGTCCACCACGCCGCGCGGCAGCACCACCGGCGTGAGGAACGGAAAGCGGCGCGAGTAGGCTTCGCTCTGGGTGAAGTCCATCAACCTGACGCCGGGGGTTTGCAGCAGCATCTGGACCATCAACGACTCGGGCGCCGACGCGAACACGATCGCGTCGAGCTCGCCCGCCAGGAAGGCCACGGTGGCGGGTGTTTGTTCCAGCCGCGAAATCGCGATGCGCGCGGCGTCGATCTTGTTGGCCTCGAACAGCTTGTCCATCAGCCGGGGCACGCCGCTGCCCTCGGTGCCCACGTTCAGGCGCAGCCCCTCGAGCTGCCGCAGCGCGCTGATCGGTGCCTTGCGCGCCGACGGTTCGCGGTAGAACAGCCACACCGGCTCGACGAACAGGCTGCCCAGCGACTCGAGCCCGCTCTCCTCGGTGGTCGCGCGTTCGTTGCTGCCGCCCTGCACGAATCCCAGGTCCGCCTGGCCCTCGCGCAGCAGCCGCAGGTTGTCAGACGAGCCCTGGCTGGGCAGCAGCACCACCTCGATGCCGTCGCTCGCCAGCGCCTTGCGGTAGCGCTTGCCGAATTCGTCGTAGGCGCTTTGCGCCGGCCCGGTGGCCAGCGTCACGCGCTTGGGCGGCGTGGGGTCCAGCCACACGTAGGCCAGCACCAGCAGCCCCAGGGCGAGCGCGGCGAACGGTCCGGCCGAGATCAGCATCTCGCGCAGCGACAGCAACGTGTAGCGGATGGCTTTGGGCATGTGCTTGGGTCGGTTCTCTTCCATCGCCGAAGGGGCGGCAGCGCTCAGCGCGATAGATCGCAGGCCGCGGGCAGGTGCAGGCCGCCCACGGTCAGGCCCCGCGCCGCGCGCACGGCGTTCACCACGGCCAGCGCGACGGCTTCCGCGGCCATGGTGCCCAGCAGCGTCATGGCCGCCGCCTTGCCGGCGCGCCCCGTGCCCAGGGCGAACAGCGTGTCGCCGTCGGACAGGGTGTGCACCGGGTTGATGCTGCGCGCGAGCCCGTCATGGCCGACCGTCGCCAGCCGCGACGCCTGGACCTTGGTGATCACCGCGTCGGTCGCGATGACGCCGATCGTGGTGTTGGCCCCGACCGGTGAGGCCTCGGGCAGCTCGCCGCGCAGCAGGGCGCGCCGCGTGTCGAGCAGCGCCTTGCCGCCGCGCGTGCGGGCGCCCGCGATCGGCCGCGCGCTGTCGGGATCGACCACATCGCCCATCGCGTTGCAGGCGATGAGGGCGCCCACGGTGATGCCGTCCACCGTGACCGACGCGCTGCCGATGCCGCCTTTCATGGCGCGCTCCAGGCCGAACACCTTGCCGACCACGGCGCCTGCACCCGCGCCCACGTTGCCCTGGGCGGGGCGCCTGGCCGACGCGAGCTCGCAGGCGCGGTAACCGGCGGCGGCGTCCGGCCGGATGAACGCGTCGCCTACCAGCAGGTCGAACAGCACGGCCCCCGGCACGATGGGCAGCCGCACCGGCCCGATCGACAGGCCCACGCCTTGCTCTTCCAGCCATTGCACCGCGCCCGTGGCCGCGGCCAGCCCGAACGCGCTGCCGCCGGCCAGCAGGATCGCGTGCACCCGGTCGACCAGGTGGGCCGGCGCCAGCAGGTCGGTTTCGCGCGTGCCGGGCGCCGCGCCGCGCACATCGACGCCGGCGACGGCCCCGTCGCGCGCGATCACGACCGTGCAACCGGTGGGCCGGCGCGTGTCGGTGAAGTGGCCGACCTCGATGCCGGCGACATCGGTGATCGCGCCGCCGGCGCGGCGGCGCGCGGGCTTTCGTTCTTCGGAGAGCGGGCTCATCGGGAGGGATTATCCACAGCGGCAGCGCTGCGAATTAGCAGGCCCGCCTGCCAGCGCGAGTAGCCCGGCGCCAGATGACAAATATGTCATCGGGCTGTCCGGCGGGGGTCAGGCGAGGCGATGCACACTGGCCCAACAGGACGATCACGTTAGATTCCATCAATCCATGAAAGCCAAGGGCACCGCGCTCCTTTCCTCACCGGGTCATCGGGCGCGGAGCCGGGACCAGTTGATCCAGGTCAACAGGGGCAGGTTGGCCGCACGTATCCTCCCCGCATGCCCGACGCGCCGATGCGACCCGAACCACGATGAGCGCCCGCCGAAACAGCCTTCACCGCCTGGCAGTCCATGTGCTGCTGGTGTGGCTGCTCGCGCTGACGGTGGGTTTCGTCCATGCCTGCGTCGTCAATGCGCAAACGCGCAGCGCGGCGCATGCGACGGCGCAGCTGGATGCGGACGCGGTCCATCTCGTCCACGACCACCGGGCGGGCGCCGGCGATCACGCATCGCACGACGGCAGCGTGCCCTGCGAGCGCTGCTGCGAGGACGCTTCCGCGCTGGCGCCCGCGGCGGTCAAGCTGCAGGCGGATGGAAGCGGCGGCCTCTGGCTGGCGTCCCCAGCGGCGCCATCTTTTCTCCTCTCCTTCGTTTTGGATGCCGACGGTGTCCCGCACTCGAGACCCGAGCGCTGGCGTGCGGCCGTCCCGATCCCGATCGCGTTCCTGAGACTGGCTTTGTAGCGGGACGGAGCCCCGCGCCCTCCGCGGCCGGGGTGCCGCGGAGGGCGGGTTGGTCCGTTTCCGGCCGGGCTCCACCCTGCGGCTCCTTCATGGTTCCAGCCGCCTGGCGTCGAGCGGTGCGAACGATGATTCCGGAAGATGCGTCGAAGAATCAAAACCTGGGTGTCGAATGAAGCAATTGAACGAGAATTTCCGCTCCGCGCACAGGAGGCCGCGCCTGCGGCTCCTGGCCGTCCTGATGAGCCTTGCCGCGCTGAACGCGGGTGCGGCGCTGGCCGCCGAACTCGGCGAGGACGTGCAGGGCCTGCTGGCGCATGCGCGCGCGCAAAATCCGGAACTGGCCCTGATGCGCGCGGAAGCCCAGGCGGCCCAGCAGCGGGTCGAACCGGCCGGCGCCTTGCCCGACCCGGTGCTGAGGATGGAGCTGATGAATGTCACCAACAAAGGCAACGACGCCGGCTTCAACCTGCTGCCCAGCAAAGTGGGGGAGACCCAGTACACGCTGATGCAGATGCTGCCCTGGCCGGGCAAGCGCGATCTGCGGCGCGGCGTCGCGCAGGCCGACATGCGGCAGGCCGAAGCGCGCACCTCGGCGGCCTGGACCGAACTGGGGATGCGCATCAAGACGCTGTATGCGCGCTACTACCAGGCGGCGGGCAACGAGCGGCTGACGCGCGAGATCCTGGACCTGATGAAACAGGTGGAGCAGATCGCGCAGGCGCGCTATGCCGGCGGGCTGGCCATGCAGCAGGATTCGATCCGCGCCCAGCTCGAGCAGACCGCCATGCGTTCGGAGCTCATCATGTTCGACAGCGAAAAGCGCCAGGTGCGCGCCCGGCTCAACGCGCTGCTGGCGCGCGAGGCCGCGGCCGCGCTGGCCGAGCCGCGCGCCTTGCGTCCGCTGCCCGCCGCCGGCGCACTGGAGATCGGGGCGCTGGCGCAACGCGCGCGCGCCAACAATCCCCAGCTGCAGGCCGAGCAGGCGCGCCTGCGCGGGGCCGAAACCAACCGGGACCTGGTTCTGCGCAATCGCTATCCGGACTTCACGGTCGGCTTGATGCCCACGCAGATGGGTTCGCGCATCGCCAGCTGGGGCCTCATGGTGGAGGTGAACATTCCGCTGCAGCAGAGCACGCGCCGCTCCCAGGAGGCCGAGGCGCAGGCCATGGTCACGGCCGCGCGCGCCCGATCGGAGAACCTGGCGCACCAGCTCACCGGCGACCTGGGCGAGAACCTCGCGATGCTGGCCGCGGCGCGCAGCAACGAGTCCCTGGTGACGACCCAGACGCTGCCCCAATCCGAAACCGGCCTGCGCTCGGCCATGGCGGCCTACGAGAACGGCAGGCTCGACTTCACCGCGCTGCTCGAGGCGCAGCGGCAGATCAGGAAGGCCCGGCAGGACCAATTGAAGGCCCAGGTCGAGGCGCAGCTGCGCCTGGCCGAAATCGAACGCATCGTGGGAGAAGACCTGTGAAAGCATCCAACATCATCCTGGCGCTCCTGGTGCTTGCCGGCGTAGGCGCGGGCGGCTACTGGCTGGGCGGGCGCGGCCACACCGCGAGCACCGGCGCGTCCGCGTCCGGGCCGGCCGACGCGCAGGCGGCGGCCAGCCCCGCCAAGACCCCCAAGATCCTCTACTACCGCAACCCCATGGGCTTGCCCGACACCTCGCCCACGCCCAAGAAGGACCCGATGGGCATGGACTACATCCCGGTCTATGAAGGCGAGGACGAAGGCGGCGACAAGCAGGCGGGCGCGAACCAGATCCGTATCAGCACGGAAAAGATCCAGAAGCTGGGCGTGAGGACCGAGGCGGCCGCCATGCGCGCGCTGGGCAGGACGGTGCGCGCGGCCGGACGGGTCGAACCCGACGAGCGGCGCGTCTATGCCATTTCGCCGAAGTTCGAGGGCTATGTCGAGCGCCTGCACGTCAACGTCACCGGCCAGCCGGTGGGCCGGGGCCAGCCTCTGTTCGAGGTGTACAGCCCCGAGCTGGTGTCGGCCCAGCGCGAGTACGCCATCGCCGTGCAGGGCGTGCAGGCCATGAGCGGCGCGACCAGCGAGGCGCAGGCGGGCATGAAGCAACTCGCGGAGGCCAGCCTGGCGCGGCTGCGCAACTGGGACCTTTCGCCCGAGCAGATCGCGGCGCTGGTGAAGACGGGCGAAGCCCGGCGCACCGTCACCTTCCGTTCCCCGGTCTCGGGCATCGTCACGGAGAAGAAGGCCCTGCAGGGCATGCGGTTCATGCCGGGTGAAGCGCTCTATCAGGTGACCGACCTGTCGTCGGTCTGGGTGGTGGCCGACGTGTTCGAGCAGGACATCGGACTGGTGAGGTCGGGCGCCAGGGCCAGCGTGAAGATCAACGCCTATCCGGACAAGACCTTCGAGGGCAAGATCACCTACGTCTATCCGACGCTGAAGGCCGAGACGCGCACGGTGCCGGTGCGTGTCGAACTCGGCAATCCGGGCCAGCTGCTCAAGCCGGCCATGTTCACCCAGGTCGAGGTGCAGGTGGGCGGCAAGTCCCCGGTGCTCACGGTGCCGGACTCCGCCGTGATCGACAGCGGGACGCGCCGCATCGTCCTGGTGCAGGTCAAGGAAGGGCGCTTCGAGCCGCGCGAGGTCAAGTTGGGCGCGCGCAGCGAGAACTACGTGGAGGTCCAGGAAGGCGTCAAGGAGGGCGAGCAGGTCGTGGTCGCGGCCAACTTCCTGATCGATGCCGAGAGCAACCTCAAGGCGGCGATCGGCGGCCTCGCCGCGGCGCCCGCGGGGTCGCAGGCGGCCCCGGCCGCGGCCGCGCCGGCCGCCGCTGCGGCCGTGGGGCACAAGGGCGAGGGCACGGTGGACGAGATCGATGCCAAGGCCGGCACGATCAGCCTGAACCACGGCCCCATCGCCTCGCTCAAATGGCCCGCGATGACCATGGAGTTCAAGGTCGCCCACGCGGCGCTGCTGCAGGGCCTGAAACCGGGCGCGCCGGTCACGTTCGAGTTCGTCGAGCGCCAGCCGGGCGAATGGGTGATCACGTCGCTGGTCCCCGGCGCGGCGAAGACGGCGGCGAAGAGCCCCGCGGGCAACTGACACGGGGCCGCCATGCTGAACAAGATCATCGAGTGGTCGGGCCGCAACCCCTTCCTCATCCTGCTGGCCACGCTCTTCATCGTGGTCGCCGGCGTGATCGCCGTGATGAGGACGCCGCTGGACGCGCTGCCCGACCTGTCGGACGTGCAGGTCATCGTCTACACGGAATACCCGGGGCAGGCGCCGCAGGTCGTCGAAGACCAGGTGACCTATCCGCTGACCACGGCGATGCTTGCCGTGCCCAAGTCGAAGGTGGTGCGGGGCTTCTCGTTCTTCGGCGCCTCGTTCGTCTATGTGATCTTCGAGGACGGCACCGACATCTACTGGGCGCGCACCCGCGTGCTGGAATACCTGAACTTCGCGGCCGGGCGGCTGCCCAAGGGGGTGACGCCTTCGCTGGGGCCGGACGCGACCGGTGTCGGCTGGGTGTACCAGTACGTGCTGCTGGCCAAGGACCGGACCCTGGCCGAGCTGCGCGCGATCCAGGACTGGTACGTGCGTTACCAGCTGACCAAGGCCCAGGGCGTGTCCGAAGTCGCCTCGATCGGCGGCTTCGTGCAAACCTACCAGGTCACCGTCGATCCGGTGAAGCTGCGCAGCTACGGCATCCCGCTGATGAAGGTGGCGCAGGTGATCCGCGAATCCAACCGCGACGTGGGCGGCCGCGTCGTCGAGATGGCGGAGACCGAGTACATGGTCCGGGGCAAGGGCTACCTGCGCGGCAAGAGCGATATCGAGCAGTTGGTGGTCAAGGCCGAAGGCGGCACGCCGGTGCTGATCCGCGACATCGCGCGGGTTGAGCTCGCGCCGGACGAGCGGCGCGGCCTCACGGAGCTCAACGGCGAGGGCGAGGTGGTCTCGGGCATCGCCATGGCGCGCTACGGCCAGAACGCGCTGGAGGTGATCCACAACCTGAAAGCCAAGGTGCAGGAGATTTCCAGCGGCCTGCCGCAAGGGGTTTCGATTCAAGCGGTGTACGACCGCTCGGAGCTGATCCAGCGCGCCATCGACACGCTGACGCGCACCCTGATCGAGGAAAGCCTGATCGTGGCGGCCGTGTGCGTGATCTTCCTGCTGCACGTGCGCTCGGCCCTGGTGGCGATCCTGATGCTGCCGGTGGGGGTGCTGATGGCCTTCATCGCCATGCGATTGCTCGGCATGAACTCGAACATCATGAGCCTGGGCGGCATCGCCATCGCGATCGGCGCCATGGTGGACGCGGCCATCGTCATGATCGAGAACGCCCACAAGCACCTGGAACGGCTGCCGGCGCAGCACAGCACCG
>JAMPXR010000124.1 GCA_023701085.1 Ramlibacter sp.
ATCAGCTTCGGGCTGGTCTATATCCCCGTGACCTTGCACTCGGCCACGGCCGAGCATCGGCTGAAATTCAACCTGCTCGACAAGCGGACCATGAACCCCGTGGGCAACCAGCAGGTGAACAAGGCGACCGGCGAGGCGATGCAGAAGGAAGAAGTCGTCAAGGGCTTCGAATACGAGAAGGACCAGTACGTCGTCGTGACGCCCGAGGAGATCAAGGCGGCGCTGCCCAAGTCCACGCAGACCATCGAGATCGAGTCCTTCGTGGACGGCGCGCAGATACCCTGCGCCTACTACAACAAACCCTATTACGTGGCGCCCGCCGCGAAGGGCCAGAAGCCCTACCTGCTGCTGCTGGAGACCTTGCGCCGCAGCGGCCGGGTGGGCATCGCGCGCGTGGTGATTTCCACCCGCCAGCACCTGGCCGCCCTGTTCCCCGCCGCGGACGGGCTGGTGCTGGAACTGCTGCGGTGGCACGACGAAGTGCGCGACACGGCCGGCCTGCCATTGCCGGGCGAAAGCGACGCGAAGGTCAGCGAACGCGAGCTGAAGATGGCCCAGCAACTGGTGGGCGAGCTCGAGGACGAATGGAAGCCCGAGCAGTTTCACGACGAATTTCGCGAAAAGCTGGAGCAGGTCGTGCAGGAGAAGGTGAAGGCGGGCGAAGGCGAACACATCATGAAGCCGCTCGAGGGCGAGGACGTCAAGCCGAGCGCGGACATCCTGGACCTCACTGAGCTGCTCAAGCGCAGCCTGCGCAAGGGAGGCGCCACCCGCGCCGCCGACGCGCCGGCGGCGCGCAAGCCCGCCCCCCGGCGCAAAGCCGCGAACGATGATCAGGCACAGGCGCGCCCGCGCCGGGCGGCGGCGGCATCCAAGAGCACGGCCCGCGCGAGCACCAGCGTCAAGCCGAAGTCGCGAAAGAAAGCGGCCTGATCCCGGAAGGAATCCCCGTGAAACCGATCCTGAACATGACCGCCGCGTTCGCGGCCGGCGCGATCGCGATGTATTGCCTGGACAGCACGGCGGGACGGCGCCGCCGCGCGCTGATGCGTGACAGGGTCGTGGGCGCATCCCACGACGCGGCCGATTACCTTGAAGGCAAGGGCAAGCGGATCGCCGGCCGGGCCAGGGGCGTGATGGCGACCGGCGGGCTCGATCGGAAGTCATCCACCGAACCGGACAGCGACGCGCAGTTGCGCGAGCGCGTGCGCTCTCGCATGGGTCATCTGGTCAGCCATCCGCGCGCCATCGACGTCTCGGTGGAAGACGGCGTGGTCCGTCTCAGCGGCAGCATCCGGGCCACGGAGCTCGATGGCCTGCTGACGCAGCTCACGGAGATGGCCGGGGTGAAGAAGGTCCACAACGCCCTCACCGCTTTGGACGACCCGGGCGGATCCGACGACAGCCGGATCGGGCCGGAAGCCGCATCCATGGAGCCGTCCAAGCCGCAGGGCCCGGCTTGACCCTGCCCCAGCCCTCAGCGCTTCCTGACGAAACCGATCACCAGTCCGTCGGGCGCGACGGTGATGTCGCCCGGCTGCAGGCCCATGGCATCGGCCAAGGCGAGTTCCCGCGGCTGCAAGCGATGCAGCACGACCTCCAGCAGCGCCTGCTGCGCCATGGCCTGTCCGTAGGCATCGAGCAGCCCGAGGGTCTGCGGCGGCAGCCCCGGCAGGCGGAACGCGTGCACACGCAGCCGGTGCGCGCGGATCGACTGGTCGCCCGGCTCGTAGCGCAGGGCGAAATCGACGTCGACACTTCCCCGGTAACTGCGGCGCAGCGCCGGGCCCGCGGCCTGAACCGCCAGTTCGCTGGCGAGTCGGTTCAGCTCGGGCAGCAAGCGCAGGCGCGGAGCCTCGACGTCCAGGTTGAACAGGTCGCCGACCGGATAGCGCATGGGAAAACGCTCCCCGATCACTCGTTGAAGTTGCTGCGCCGAAACCTTGTAGGTCGGCCCGGCGGTTTCCTCGACGGTGGCGGCCGCCGGACCGCGGTACATGGCCAGCGCCATCGAGCTCAACAATAGCCTGCGTTTGAGTTTCATTCTCTTCCCGTGCCGAATGCGCGTACGCGTTCGAGGGCGGCCGTCCCAACGAAGTTCAGGAATGAACGACAATCCCCGCGGGCACCCGCCCTCGCCTGGCCGCCGCTGCGAACGACGACTCGACAGTGGACGGCGCGGAATCCTCCGTCACGGGAAAGCAATCCATGAAAGTCCTGGTGGTCGACGACAACCCCGATGCGGCGACCAGCCTGAGCATGCTCGTCGAACTGCTTGGGTACGAGGCCCGCGCGGCATACGACGGCCCCGAGGCGCTGGCAGTCGCCGCCGCCTTCCACCCCGATGTGGTACTGCTTGACCTGGGCATGCCGCACATGGACGGCTACGAGACCTGCCGGCGGCTGCGCGCGCAAGCGCAGGGCGCCCGCATGTGCATCGTGGCGGTGACAGGCTGGGGCCAGGAAGACGATCTCGAAAGGACGCAGCACGCGGGCTTCGACCGGCATCTGGTGAAACCGGTGGCGCCTGAGGTGGTGGAAAAAATGCTGGCGAGCCTGGCCGCGCCGTGACGCCGATCGACCCTGTCGCGCCGCGCGCCCACCCGCCCGCACAGGTTCGGGCGTTTCTCGATGCGCATCTCGACCGTCCGGCAGGCCGTCTGCGCAGTGGGAATCACCCCCCGGATGATCCGCGCGTACCTGAGGCAAAACCCGTGAGCGAAGCCGGGTAAACCCGGACGGCCGCGCGCCGGCGGCACAAAGCCGGCTGCGGCCTCAGATCAGCGGAACGCAGGCACGCGCCTCTTGCGCCCGCCTCCAGACGGCGCGCAGCCTGTGCTGGGCCAACCCGCGCAGTTCCCGCGCGTCCGCGATGATCGCCAGAGCCGGCGCGGTGCCCAGCCCTTCGCAATACAGGTCGAGACGATGGCCGAGGCGGCACTCGGCCAGCGTGGCCGCGTGGTCGGCGGCCACCCATTGCTCGAACAGCTCGAAAAACTCGGTCATGTGCGCGAAGTCTTTGGGACAGGAGTCATTAAATGCCAGCGCGGCGCGCGCCGTGTTTGAGCAAGATCAGACGACCTGCGTTGCAGCTCGCCCTTGTGCAAGCGAATGACAAAGCGCAAGATGCCCCGGCGCGCTCGACCGGCGCGCGAATTCGCGCCGGGCTTGCGTGCCCGACGCCCATTCGATGGAGATGTGAATGAGCAGCCCTGACCAGACTCCCTATGCCGACGCCGCGGAGACATGGAACCGCCGATTCGAAACCGACGGTTACCTGTTCGGCACCCAGCCCAACACATGGCTGCGCGAACATGCCGGCGTGTGGCGGCCCGGACAGCGCGTGCTGTCCATTGCCGACGGCGAGGGGCGCAACAGCGTGTGGCTGGCGCAGCAGGGGCTGTCGGTCGATGCATTCGACATCGCCGAGCTCGGCGTGGCCAAGGCCAGGCGACTGGCGGCGCAGCAGGATGTCGCGGTCAACTTCGCGGTGGCCGATTGCGATGCGCTCGTCTGGCCCGATCGGCTCTACGACGGTGTCGCCGCGATCTTCGTGCAGTTCGCGGACCCCGCCATGCGCGAGCGCCTGTTCGCGAACATCCAGCGCTGCCTCAAGCCCGGTGGCGCGCTGGTGTTGCAGGGCTACACGCCCAAACAGCTCGAATACCGCACCGGCGGGCCGCCCATCGCGTCGCACCTGTACACGCAGGAGCTGCTGCGCGACGCGTTCGACGCCATGGATATCCTGCAGCTGCGCGAATACGAGGCGGTCGTCGCGGAGGGAAGCGCGCATTGCGGCTGGTCGGCCCTGATCGGCATGGTGGCGCGGCGCCGGTGGCCGGCGCGCCCCCCGAGCGCTCACCGCGCAGGGGGATATCCGTCGGATTCCGGTGTGCCCGCCTCCTCCTGCAGCGACTCGCGCGGCAGCTCGAACAGCCGGAACGGCGGCTGGTCCGGCCGGCTGCGCTGCAGCAGCGGCTTGGCCACGTTGAACACAGGCACGCCGTTGATGGTCCTGCCTTCCAGCGCGCCGCGATGCGCGTGCCCGTGGAAGACGGCGTCCACCGGATAGCGCAGCAGCGGCTCCTCCAGCCGGCTGCTGCCCAGGAAAGGGAAGATGTCGACCGGCTCGCCTTCCACGGTGCCGGCGATGGGCGAGTAGTGCAGCAGGACGATGCGCCGGCGCATGCGCAGCTTGGCCAGCGCCGATTCCAGCTTCATCGCCTCGTTCAGGGCCTCCTGCACGAAGGCCTTGATCGCGGGTTCGCCCCAAGCGCCCAGCGAGCCGCGCCCGAAGCCGCCGGGAAAACCCTTGGTGCCGGCGATGCCCACGCCCTGGATCTCGCAGGGTTCCCCGTCGAGGACGCGCACGCCCGCGCCCGCCAGGATTTCGGACACCGTTTGCGGCATGCCCGATTCGAAGTCGTGGTTGCCCAGCACGGCGACCACCGGCACCGACACGGCGCCCAGCTCATCCGCAAGCACTTTCGCTTCCTCGGCGGTGCCATAGTCCGTGAGGTCCCCACACAGCAGCAACGCGTCGGCGGATTCGGTGGCCTGGGCAAAGAAGCCGCGCAGCATGCCGGCGCAATCGCGGGTGACGTGGAGGTCTCCCACGACGGCGAAACGCACGCTGCGGCCGGACTTGCCGGCGCTGGCGGATCCCTTCGCGCTCAAGGGCGGCGCGACCGGGCTGGCCGGGCGTTTGGCGGCGGGCATAAAGCGTGGTGGTCGATGAAACCCTGCCATCCTGCCACCCCACGCGCACACGGGCGAGGCCAATCCGCCGTGGCCCCGTGTAGGCCGGCGCCGACGCCCGATGAGGTCTTTCGACCCCGCGCCGGCATCGGCGTTGCCATTAGGCTCGAGCCAGGTGAATGGCCAGGAATCGTATGCCTTCCGCCCTTGTCGCGCCGTCCCTCGAGGACCAGATCCCGCCCGAAGCCGCGGCGTTCTACCAGCGCGGGTTGCGCACGCTGGTCGATGCGCGGGTGCCCTTCCTGGTGGGCGGCGCCTTCGCCCACGCCTGTTTCACCGGGATCGGGCGCATGACCAAGGACCTGGACCTGTTCATCCGCCGCGCGGACTACGAACGCGTGGAGGCGCTGATGCGAGGCAACGGTTGGTGCGCCCAGATCGCCTATCCGCACTGGCTGGCCAAAGTCCACGCGGGCGAGAACTTCATCGACCTCATCTTCAACTCCGGCAACGGGGTCGCGCCGGTGGACGAGCGCTGGTTCCGCAACAACGCCCGGGCCGAGGTCCTGGGCGTTCCGGTGCGACTGGCCAATCCGGAGGACGGCTTGCTGTCCAAGGCATTCATCATGGAGCGCGAGCGCTATGACGGAGCCGACATCGCGCACCTGCTGCAGGCCAAGGCCGAGCAACTGGACTGGAGCGGCTTGCTCGATCGGTTCGGCCCGCACTGGCGGGTGCTGCTGTCCCATCTCGTCCTGTTCGGGTACATCTACCCCGGCGAGCGCGAACGCGTGCCGCGCTGGGTCATGGACCAGCTGATGGCGCGCCTGGCCGACGAAACCCGCGGGCCGGCGCCGGAAGGCTTGCGCGTGTGCGCGGGCACCCTGCTGTCGCGCGAGCAGTACCTGCACGACGTGGAGCAGCTCGGCTACGTGGATGGACGCCTCACCGCGGCCAGCACCATGGCGCCGGAGGACGTGACGGTCTGGACCGAGGCCATTCCGGCGCGGCAGGCCGGCACACCCGAGGATCAGGCGCCCTCGTAAGGGACAAATGGGCCTGCGCAGGTCGCGGGTCGCCCGAAAGCGAACTTCAGGGCGAGGATTGCTGCCGCTCGTATTCGGCGCGCTTCATCGCAAGGTAGGCCTCACGGTCGAGCTCGCGCAGCTGCCGCGGGTGCCGTTCCGTCGCGGCGTGCCAGGCGGCGATCCGCCGCTCGAACCGCTCGGCCGGCGGCGCGGACACCGCGGCGAGGTATGCATCGATCGCCAGGTAATAGCGCATCGTGTTGCGCTCCACCATCCCGCGCAAACCACCGACGTACTCGGGCGGCTGCCCGGGCTGGACCGGTCGCGCCGCGGTGAATCCCACCTTGTTGCGGCCGATCGTGGACAGGTACATCTGCATGGCCAGCCGGCCTGCGTTGCCGTAGGCGAAGCTGTACCCCATGTGGATGAACGTGCGGCCGGTCTCGATGGGGATGGCCTCCAGCAGGATGCGATAGTCGCTGGTGTCGAAGGGGCCTTCGGGCGCCTCCAGCTGCACGTCCAGGTAGTCCGGCGTGGCCGCGACGGTCCGGAACGAGAACGTCGCCAGCGTGGCGGAGGCCAGCGGCTGGTCGTGTTTCCTGCCGATGCGCAACTCCAGGCGCGTGTCCGGACCCTGGCTCCTGCGCCGGCAATGCTTGACGTTCAAGTGCAGGATGAGCACGTCGCACCAGTTTCCCGGATCCGACAGGGCCGCGCTCAGTGCGGCGAACGGGTGGTCGACGACGGCGTACACGTCGCCTTGCAAGGTCCGCGGCGATTCCTTGGAGTCCAGGTGGAGGGGACCGCCGAACGGGTTGGCGGCCAGCTTCGGCCGCAGTGTGGCCCGCAGCTCGCGCAGGCCGGAAGGACCCGCCGCCTGCGGCCCGTCGCCAGCGCTCCAGGCCGGCGCGCCGAGCAGCGCGCCCAGCAGCAGCGCCGCCAGCCCACGCAGGATCACGGACAGACGGCGGAACATGGCGCAGGTTTCAGGCGCCGGCCAGCGCCTCGATCTGGCGGTCCTTCTCCTGCCATAAAGACGCCAGCCATTTCTGGAATCGCATGCGAAACTCCGGGTCCCCGGCGTAGTCCGCCGTGCAGAAATCACCCGGAATGGGCAATTCGCGCACGCGCACCGTCACCTTGGGAACCCGGCCGCACAGGAACTGCCAGAAGGTCGGAACGCCGGCGCCGTACACGATGGTGACGTCGACCAGCGAATGGAACTTCTCGCCCATCGCGTTGAGCGCCAGCGCCATGCCGCCCGCCTTGGGCTTGAGCAGGTGGCGGTACGGCGAGCCTTGCGCCTTGTGCTTGCGCCGCGTGAAGCGCGTGCCTTCGGCGAAATTCATCACGCTGGTGGGCACCAGCGCGAACTTCCTGCACGCGCGCCGGGTCGCTTCGGCATCCTCGAGCCGCCGCTCGGGGCGCAGGCGCAGCTCGGCCTTGCCGTGCCGCTTCATGAACGGGAAATCCAGGGCCCACCAGGCCAGGCCGATCACGGGCACGTAGATCAGCTGCTGCTTGAGGAAGAACTTGAGCATGGGGATGC
>JAMPXR010000125.1 GCA_023701085.1 Ramlibacter sp.
CAGACCCGTGCATGATGCGTGCCATACCAACTCACGAAAGGCTCCCATGAAGCGACTTGCCCTTGTTTCCCTGCTCGCCACAGCGGCCCTGGGCGTTCACGCCGAGACATTTTTCGACAACGCGCGCGTTCGCAGCGTCGAGCCGCAGTACGAGTCGGTCAGCGTGCCGCGCGAAGAGTGCAGCACGCAGACCGTGACCGAGGTGCGGCGCGTCGGCGGCGGGCAGGACTACACCGGCGCCATCGTGGGCGGCGTGGCCGGCGGCGTGCTGGGCAACCAGGTCGGCAAGGGTCACGGCAGGGAGGCCGCCACGGCGGTGGGCGCCGTGGTGGGCGCGATCGCGGGCGACCGTATCGCCGGCGGCAACCGCCCCGAGCAGTACCAGGAAGTGCCGCGGCAGGTGACCACCTGCCGCACGGTGAACGAAGTGCAGAACCGCTTCAACGGCTACCGCGTGCACTACGAATACCGGGGCCAGCCCTTCACGACCATGATGCGCGACCACCCGGGCAACAACCTGCAGGTACGGGTGTCGGTCGAGCCCGCCGTGCGGTAGTACGATTCCCCTTGGCCTCGATGCTGCAACCCGAACCATGAAAGCGCTGATCACATCGCTTTGCGCCGCGCTCGTGCTGGCGGCCGCGCCGGCGTGGGCGCAGCTCAGCCGCGACGATGCCGCGGGCGCGGCCCAGCGGGCCAGCGGCGGCGGGCGCGTGTTGTCGGTCGAACGGTCCGAGGTCGGGCGCCGCGCGGTCTGGCGGGTCAAGCTGGTCACGCCGCGCGGCGAGGTGCGCGTGATCATGATCGACGCGCAGACCGGCCAGGCGATGTAGCCGAAGGCAGGACACCCCCCGCCCATGCGTTTGCTGCTGATCGAGGACGACGCGGCGCTGCGCCTGGGGCTGGCGCGCCAACTGGAGGCGGAAGGCTACCGCGTGGACCAGGCGGCCGATGGCGAGGACGGCTTGTTCCAGGCCAGGGAGTACCCGGTCGACCTGGCCATCGTCGACCTGGGCCTGCCCAAGTTGAACGGCCTGGCCGTGGTGCAGCGCCTGCGCGCCGACGGCCGGACGCTGCCGATCCTGATCCTCACGGCGCGCGGCAGCTGGCAGGACAAGGTGGCGGGCCTGGAGGCGGGCGCGGACGACTACCTGGTCAAGCCCTTCGAATATCCCGAGCTGGCCGCGCGGGTCAAGGCCTTGTTGCGCCGCTCGATGAAGGCCGCGTCGGACGTGCTCGTGCTGGGGCCGGTCAGCATCGACTTCTCGGCGCAGGCGGCCCGGCTGGGCGGCGCCGCGCTGGACCTCACGGCATACGAATACCGCATGCTCGAATACCTGGTGCGCGAGCGCGCCCGCGTGGTGAGCAAGCAGGAGCTGGCCGACTACCTGTATCCGCACGACGAGGACCGCGACAGCAATGTGCTCGAAGTGCTGATGGGGCGGCTGCGCCGCAAGCTGGACCCGGACGGCACGCTGGCGCCGATCGAGACGCTGCGCGGTCGGGGCTATCGTTTCACCCTCGAATGAGGTTCGACTTCGGCTCCATCCGCGCGCGGCTGATCCTCGGCGCGGCGCTGGTGCTGCTGTCCTTCATGGCGGTGGCCGGCGTGGCGCTGCAGCGCGCCTACGACGAGAGTGTGCGCGCCGCGCATTTCGCGCGGCTGCAAGGCACGGTCTACCTGCTGCTGGCCGGCGCGGAGCTGGACGCGTCGGGCGCCCTCGTCATGCCGGCGCAGCTGGCCGAGCCGCGCCTGTCGCTGCCCGGCTCGGGCCTGTATGCCAGCATCCTGAATGTCCATCGCGGCGAGGCATGGCACTCCGCGTCCGCGGTGGGCACGGCGGCGCCGTTCCAGCGCAGCGCGCCGGTCGGCGAGTGGCGCTACGGCACGGTGGAAGGCCCCGGCGGCACTTTCCTGGCCGCCACCTACGGCGTGCGCTGGGCCGGCCGCGCCGTCGAGGCGCCGCTGGTGCTTTCGGTGCTGGAGCACAAGGCCGGCTTCGATCGCGAAACCCGGGTATTCCAACGCACCTTGTCCACCTGGCTGGGCGGTGCAGCGCTGCTGCTGCTGCTGTCGCAGACCGTGCTGCTGCAGTGGGGCCTGTCGCCGCTGCGGCGGGTGGCACTGGAAATCTCGCGCATCGAAAGGGGTGAGCAGGCCGAGGTGCAGGGACGCTACCCGTCCGAGATCGCGGCCCTCACCGACAACCTCAACACCCTGATCAAGCAGGAGCGGGTGCGGCAGACCCGCTACAAGGAAGCGCTGAGCTTTCTCGCCCACAGCCTGAAGACGCCCCTGGCGGTGCTGCGCACCGCGCTGGCACAGCCGCAGCAGCTGCCCGCGACCGTGGCGCAGCAGGTGGCTCGCATGGACGATATCGTCCAGCACCAGCTCGGCCGCGCGGCGGCCAGCGGCGCGGCCCGTTTCGCGCCGCACCTGGCGCTCGCGCCCATCCTCAACCGCATCCGCGATTCGCTGGCCAAGGTGTACGCCGACAGGAACCTCACCTTCACCATCGATTGCCCGCCCGGTCTGAGCTGGCGGATCGACGAAGGCGATGCGTTCGAGATGCTGGGCAACGTGCTGGACAACGCAGCCAAGTGGGCCGGCAGCCGCGTGGCCGCGACGGCATGGCGCGAGGCCGATGCCTTGCACATCCGGGTGGAAGACGATGGCCCGGGCTTCGCCGATACGCAGGCCGTCCTGCAACTGCATGTGCGCGGCGACGAGAAAGTGCCGGGTCACGGCGTGGGACTGGCGGTGGTGAGCGACCTGGTGGCCAGCCACCACGGTGAGTTGAAGCTGTCCCGGTCGCAAGGGGGCGGGGCGCGGCTGGACATCGTGCTGCCGGCGCCGTGACTTCACCGAAACTTTACCCAATCGGTTCAGCTGGCGTTCATGGACGGGCGCGCAAGATGCGTCCATGCCAACCCAAGGAGCACTCACCATGAAACGACTCTTGTTCGTCAAATCCGTCGCCGCCGCCGCGGTCGTGCTGGGCGCTTTCGGGGTGGCCACGGCCGCGCACGCGCGCAGCGACGTGGTTTTCTCCATCGGCGTGCAGACGCCGGGCGTCTATGTGCAGCCGGCGCCGGTCTATGTGCAACCCCAGCCGGTGTACGTGCAGCCGCAATACGGCTATCGCTGGGACCGGGGCTGGGACCGCGACTGGGACCGGCGCGGCGCGTACGGCAACTGGGACCGCCGCGGCCCCTGGGGCGATCGCGACCGTGACGGGATCGCCAACATCTACGACCGCGACCAGCACCGCCACTACCGGCGCCATGCGAACGGCCCGTGGGGCGACCGGGATCGCGATGGCGTGGCGAACCGCTACGACCGCTTTCCGGGCAACCCGTATCGGAACTGAGCGGCAGCGCTTCGGGGTCGCCCGGGGCCGGCCCGGCGTTCAGCGCCGCCCGCGCGACGCCCCCTGCACCCGCCTTGCGCTTGCGCAAGCTCCCGGGGTGCAGTCCCGGCAAAATAAGGGCCGGAGGACTCCATGCCGATCTACGAATACGTTTGTCAACAATGCGCCACCGAATTCGAGGCGCTCGTGCGTTCCGACACGGTTCCCGAGTGTCCGAGCTGCCACTCGGCGGAACTGAGGAAGGTGCTGTCGATCTTCGCCACGGGCAGTTCCACGCCCGATCCGGCGCCCGCGCCGACCGCCTGCGGCGGGTGCGCCCACGCGGGAGCGCCCGGCGGCTGCGCATTCCAGTGACGGTGCTGCCGCCATCCTGACCCGCGGCCTGCCCGGCTCGCGGCATCCGGGATACCCGCCGGCTGCGGCCCGGCCTGCCTAGGTCCGGGGCACGGCCGCCAGTTCCCACTCGCCGCTGCCGTCGTCGCGTCTGAGCACGTAGGGACCGTCGTCGGTCTGGAGCTTCCACCAGCGCCGGCCGCCGCCGTACCAGCGGTCCAGGATCGCGTGCACGCGCAGGGCGCGGCTGCCGAACCAGACCAGGGCCGGCTCGGGCTCCCCCGCATGGCCCAGTTCGTACTCGACACGGATATCCATGGCGCACGATAACCCGCCCGGCACCGGTGCGCCAGCGCGCTCGCGGATAAGCCTGACGGCACGGATGCCTCTGCCCGGCGGGCGCCGTGGCCGCGGCCGGATCGTTCCAATTCACGTCCTTTCTGCCCGGAAACTGACCTACGTCATGGTGGCCGCCGCCGTCCGGGAGAACAGTGGGAGAGACGCAGAAAGGGCAATCGAAATGAATTCGCACTGGCAAGACAAACTCCTGGCGCTGGTGGACCACTATGGGCAGCAGTGCGCCCAGCTCGCGGCCGAGCGCGTCAGCGGAAAGTACGAGCATCCGCCGGCCGACCGCGCCGCCGCCTGGGCCGCCATCGTTTCTCATCTGCACGCGCCCGGCGGGCCGTCCAGCACCCCCACGCAAGCCGGCACGGCAGACAAGCGCCTGCAGGCGGCCTGAGGGCCTCGGCCGGACCGCCGCTTCTCGAGCGGCCACACGCGCCTTGCGCAGCGCGCGCCGTTCTTCGCCCGCCGCGCGGGCGTGTGCGAACCTTCGTTGACTTTCGCGCGCACCGTGCCTACATTGCTGGGCACCAGCCAGGCTGACAATCAAGGAGGAGCGCATGGCCACGAGGAATTCGTCCGTCCGCCGGAAAGCGTCGGCAGCGCGCGGCGGCAAGACTGCCCAGGCAAGCGGCAACGCCCCACCGAGCGACGCGCTGGTGATCTACGTGCATGGCGTGGCGCAGAACGAGCCGCCGGCCAGCCTCAAGCTGCAATGGGACCTCGCCCTGTTCGGACGCGACATGGGCGGCCGCAGCCGCATGGCGTACTGGGCCGATCTGCTGCGTCCTGAAATCCTGCAGCCGCAGGGCCCGGCCGTCAGGCGCAAGAGCGCGTCATTGCCGGATGCGCTGGACCTGGAGGCGGCGCTGGACGATGCGCGTGTTCCCGCAGGCAAGCGCGACGGTGCGCGCGAGCTGGCGCTGGGCCTGTTGCGCGAAACGGGGGTGCCCGAAGCCGCTTCGGGCGCGCCGGGCAAAAAGATCCTGCCGCTGCCGGGGTTCCTGCGCAAACCGATCAGCCGCGCTTTCATCGAGGGCCTGATCGCCGATACCGCGGCCTATTTCTTCACGCCGGGCATGCGCAAGAAGATCCGCGACCGCCTCGCCGCCGAGATCGGGCTGGCGGGGTCGCAGCCGGTGACCATCGTCGCGCACAGCCACGGCTCCATCGTGGCCTACGAGGTGCTGTCTTTCCTCGAGGAAAGCGACGTCCGCCTGGACGCGCTGGTGACCATCGGCTCGCCCCTGGGGATCCGGGAGGTGCAGGACTTCCTGGACCCGGGCGAGCCCTTCAAGGTGCCGGCCGTCGTGAAACGCTGGCACAACTTCGCCGACCCGCTGGACCCGGTCGCGTTCGACAAGAACCTCGCCGGCGACTTCGCGCCGCGCGGCGCGATCGAGGACCAGATCATCATCAACAACGACACCGGGCTGCATCCGGGTTTCAATCCGCATTCGTCGGTCGGTTATCTGTCGCACCCCAAGGTGCGGCGCGCGGTCAGCGACGCAATGCGCCTGGACGTGCTGTCGCGCTTCGTGCTGGCGCGCGACGTCGCGCAGCGGCTGGGCGCGCCGCCCGAGCAGCGCCATGCCGTGCTCATCGAAGTGCTGGAGCCGGGCTTCAACGCACTGGACGAATCCGACGAATCCAGGGAAGCCGCCGAGAAGCGGGAACGCGCGAAACTCGCGCCGGCGCGTGACCGGGAGATGCCGTCCCTGAAGCTCGAGCACAGGATAGCCCATGCGGCGGCGCGGCTGCGCGAGCTGGTCGGCAGGAAGAACGAGGAAGCGGCGCGCATCGATCCGCTGCGCCGCTTCGTCGCCGCGCGGCTGACCGCCGGAGAACTGCAACTGCTGGGGGCGGCGCACCGCGAGATGCGCATCTACGCCGTGTGGCGCAGCTCGCGCAAGGCGAAGCTGACGGGCCGCTCGATGCTGGTGCTCAAGGCCGACGCCGCGCTGACGAGCTTTCGCGCCGACGGCCAGGGCATCACCTGGGCGGTGCTGGACACGGGCGTGCGCAGCTCGCATCCGCACTTCAAGGGCGTGATCAAGGAAGTATGGGACTGCACCCGGCGCGGACGGCCGGTCAAGCTGGCGCAGGACAAGGACCCGGACGGCCATGGCACCCATGTGGCCGGCATCATCTCGGGCCAGGCGGCGGATCGCCAGGACGGCACGAAACGGCGGGAACGGGGCGTTGCGCCGCGCACCCGGCTGGTCGTCTACAAGGTGCTGGACGATCGCGGGCAGGGCGAGGACGCCTGGATCATCAAGGCGCTGGACCACATCGCGGAGCAGAACGAGAACGTCACGGACGGCCTGGCGATCCACGGCGTCAACCTGAGCCTGGGCGGACCGTTCGACAACACCGTGTACGGCTGCGGCTTCTCGCCGATTTGCGCCGAGCTGCGGCGGCTGTGGCGCTCGGGCGTGCTGGTCGTGGCGGCCTCGGGCAATGAAGGCCAGCTGAAGGTGCAGACGCGCGATGGCGACATGGACCTGAACACCGCGATGTCGATCGGAGACCCGGCCAACCTGGAGGACTGCATCGCCGTCGGCTCGGTCAACGCGGACCGGCCGCACCTGTACGGCGTGTCCTCGTTCTCCTCGCGCGGACCGACCGCCGACGGCCGCTGCAAGCCCGACGTGGTGGCGCCGGGCGAGCGCATCAGCTCGTGCAATGCCCGCTTTCTGGACGAAGACGACATGTACTACGAGGAAAGCGGCACCAGCATGGCCGCGCCCCATGTCTCCGGCCTGCTGGCGGCCTTTCTGTCGGTGCGGCGCGAGTTCCGCGGCCGTCCGGACGAAGTGAAGAAACTGCTGCTGGACTCGTGCGTGGACATAGGCCGCGACCGCTACCACCAGGGCCGCGGCATCCCGAACCTGATGCAGATGCTGCTGTCGGTGTGAGCCGCTGCGTGCTACCGTAGCGGCCATCAGGAGATTCCCATGCGCGCCATCCTCGACGAGGCCAGCATCCATCCGGCCATCCGCGACAAGATCGCGAACCACCACAAATGGATCGTCGACGAAGTCCGCGCCGCGGTCGAAGGCAACGACGTGGTCGTGGTGGGCATGGGCATGAATCCCTGGCCGGCGAAGGCGCGCCAGGCGCTGGACGCGGCGGGACAGACGTACAAGTACCTCGAGTACGGCAAC
>JAMPXR010000126.1 GCA_023701085.1 Ramlibacter sp.
CTCGCCGTCGTTGCGGCACATCACGATCAGCAGCCGGCACGCCGGGTGGGCCGCGCCGCTGATGAACCACTTGCGGCCGTTGATCACCAGCTGGCCGCCCTCGCGGCGCACGGCCGTCTGCAGGTTGGTGGGGTCGGACGATGCGACGTCGGGCTCCGACATCGCGAAGGCCGAGCGGATCCGCCCTTCCAGCAGCGGCGCCAGCCACTGCCGCCGCTGCTGCGGCGATGCGTACAACTGCAGCAGCTCCATGTTGCCGCTGTCGGGCGCACTGCAGTTGAAGACCTCGGCGGACCAGGGCAGCCGCCCCATGGCCTCGGCCAGCGGCGCGTAATCCAGGTTGCCCAGGCGCGTACCCGGCTCGTCGTCGCGCAGGCCCGGCAGGCACATGTTCCACAGCCCCTCGGCGCGCGCGAGGTCCTTCAGGTCCTGCATGAACGGCGGGGGCACGCCCTCTCTGGCGCAGCGGTGCCACGCGCCGTTGTGCGGCAGCACGAAGCGCTCGATGAAGGCCTCGAGCTGCCGCAGGCGGTCGGCGGCAAGCGGCGATGGTTCGAAATTCATCGGGCCAGCTTAGGGGCGGCCCCCGCGCGCCGGTCTGATCTCGGTCAAGCTTTCCGGCGCGGGGCGCGGCCGCTGTCGCCAAGGAGTCTCCCAGCCCGGTCGGCTATGCCACCACCGTGACCCGCACCTGCGCATCCTTGCGCACCACCTCGATGCCCACGTTGCGCTCGTAGCGCTGCAGCAGCAGGTCGGCGCTGGGGCCCGGCGCGCCCAGCCGGGTGATCCTGATCCAGTCGATGAACGGCGGCAGCCGCGGCGTGTGCAACTTGATCTCGCACGGGCCGGCCTCGATGTCGAGTCCGAGACAGGCCTGCAGCATGCCGAACACGGCGGCGGCGGCCCAGGCCTGCGGCGAGCAGGCGACCGGGTACAGCGTGGGTCCGGCGCCCGAGCGCCGCGGGAAGCCGCAGAACAATTCGGGCAGGCGGTGCGAGCCAAAGTGCAGGCTGGCGTCGAAGGTGCTGGAGAGCAGCTGCATCGCGCTTTCGGTGCGCCCATAGCGCGCCATTCCCGCGGCGATCAGGGCGTTGTCGTGGGGCCAGATCGAACCGTTGTGATAGGACATCGGGTTGTAGCGCGCCGTCCCCGAAGCGATCGTGCGTATGCCCCAGCCGCTGAAGAAGCGGTGGCCCATCAGCCCGTCCATGATGCGCGGCGCATGCTCGTCCGACGCGATCCCGCTCCACAGCGTGTGTCCCGCGTTCGACGATGCGACCTTGCACTGCTGCTTGCCGGCGTCCAGCGCGATCGCATAGCTGCCGATCTCCTCACACCAGAACGCGTCCTGGAAGCGCAGGCGCAGCTGCTGCGCCTGCAGTTCCAGACGCTGTGCCAGCCGCGGCTCGTCCATCAGGCGCGCCAGGGCGGCCGCGGACAGCTTGCCTTCGTACACGTAGCCCTGCACTTCGCACAGCGCGATCGGCGCGTCGGCCAGCCGGCCGTCGGCGTGGAACACGGAGTCGCCCGAGTCTTTCCATCCCTGCTGCACCAGCCCTTCCGCGCTGCGGCGCGAATACTCCACGAATCCGTCGCCATCGGCGTCGCCCCACTGGTCGATCCATTCCAGGGCCATGCGCACGTTCGGCCACAGGCTGCGCACCAGCGCCAGGTCCCCGGTGCGCCGGTAGTATGCGGCCGCGAGCACCAGGAACAGCGGCGTGGAGTCCACCGAGCCGTAATAGCGGCCGAACGGGATCTCGCGGGTCTGCGCCATTTCGCCGCGGCGCGCCTCGTGCAGGATCTTGCCCGGCTCGGCGTCGTTCTGCGAATCGAGCGCCGTGGCCTGGCTGGCCGCCAGGTAGCTGAGCACGCCGCGCGCCAACGACGGATCGACCCACAGGTACTCCAACGCGGTGATGATCCCGTCGCGCCCGAACGCGGTGGAAAACCAGGGCACGCCCGCGTAGGGATAGGGGCCGGTCGGCAGCCGGGTGGTCAGCATCGAGAGATCGGACACGGACCGGTCCAGCCACAGGTTGACCAGCGGGTTGGAGGTGACCACCGCGCACTGGCCGGCCAGCCAGGCCCGTCGTGCCGCATTGTTCTCGCCCAGCGCGGTCTCGTAGGAGACACGGGTGGGCGGCGGTTCATCGTCGGATTCGCACAGGACCGTGCAGTAGAGATGGCGCTCGGTGCCCGGTTCCAGCTGAAGGTCGAAGACGGCCCGGCCCGCGTCGATGGAGGTCGGCGCGGGATCGAAATGGATGCGCGTGCGGCGCAAGCGTTTGTCACGGCCCAGGTAGGGCAGCACGACGCCGTGCGCCGACACCTCGGGCTGCAGCCGGTCGCCACGGCGCTCGCGCTTCATGCCCCGCACCTCGAACAGGTCCACGAAATCCGCGTCGAACGCGAACTCCAGCCGGACGGCGGCGCTTTCGGTGCCGTGATGGGACACCCGGATGTGCTCGTGGCACGCGCCCTGCCACAGCAGTTTGGCGCGGAAGATGTGCAAGGTGCCCTTGGCCAGCGGCCCGCGACCGCCGCGGCCCGGCAGGTCCGGGTTCATCAGGTCGATCACCAGCAGGCTGTTGGCTTCCTCCACCGACGCGCCCAGGTGCAGCGGACGCACGCCGTCGATCAGCAGTTCCTGGTGCGACAGGAAGCGCGTGTCGTTGTGGTACACACCCTCCTTGCCCGGCACCAGCGCCTGGATGTCGCCGAAACGGTCGAACATCGCGAAGGTCTGGTCGTTCTTCAGGACCTGCGGCTGTTCCTCGGGACTGGCCGAGGTCGCGGCCACATACCACTTGTCGTCGATCTGGATCTTCTGCGGCATGCCGCTTCCTCATTAGGCGACGGCGTCGGACTTCAGCGCGGGACCGCGCGCCTGAACCAGCTGGCGATAGACGTCCAGGTACTGCCGCGCCATGACGCGGGCGGCGAAACGCTGCTCGAACACCGCGCGGCAGCGCAGGCGGTCTATGCGATCGACATTCCTCGCCGAGGCGATGGCCTGCTCCTGGTTCTCGACGACGAAGCCGGTCACCCCATGGTCGACGATCTCGGGCACCGAACCGTGCCGATACGCGATCACCGGCGTGCCGCAGGCCATGGCCTCGATCATCACCAGGCCGAACGGCTCGGGCCAGTCGATCGGCATCAGCAGCGCCCGCGCGTTGCCGATGAAATCGTTCTTCGCCTCCTCGCCGATCTCCCCGACGAAGGTCACCAGCGGGTCGTCCAGGAGCGGCTCGATGGTCGACTCGAAATAGGCGCGGTCGGCGGGATCGACCTTGGCCGCGATGCGCAGCGGCGCGCCGCAGGCCCTGGCGATCTCGATCGCCCGGTCGGCGCGTTTCTCGGGGGAGATGCGGCCGACGAACGCGAAGTAGTCCTGGGGCCGCGCGTGCAGCGAGTACATGCCGGCCGGCAGGCCGTGGTGCACCGTCGCGCGCCAGTTGGCCCACGGCACTGGCGCGCGCTGGCTGTTCGAAATCGAGACCATCGGATGGCTGGCGAAACGACGGAACAGCGGCTTGAGATCCGGCAAATCCAGCCGGCCGTGCGGCGTGGACAGGCAGGGGGTGGCGCACCGCCCCACCAACGCCAGCTGCAGGATGTCGATGTGGAAATGGATGATGTCGAAGCCGGGCGCCGCCTTGAGCAGCATGTCCATCATGATGGTGTGCCACACAAGCGGGTCGGGCCTGTGGGGGTCCAGTCGCAGCCCCCTGGGCACCACCGGCACCAGGCGGGCGGACGTAGCCGAGTCGCCGCTGGCGAACAGCGTGACCTCGTGCCCCATCCCGACGAGCGCCTCGGTGAGGTAGGAAACCACCCGTTCCGTGCCGCCATAGGCGCGCGGCGGCACGCTTTCGTACAAGGGCGCGACCTGGGCAATCTTCACGGGGCTTTCTCTCCTGGCGGTGGGCAGTCGAGCTGCGCGCCGGAAGAGCCTGGGCCAGCCTGCGGATGCTGCGCAGCACCACCTGGACTTGAACTTATCGCCTGTGCCTGCCGCCAGGTGTAGGACAAGTCCCCGTGATGGCCGCGCCAGCGCCGCCGCGCACCGCTTCAGGTAAACAGCTGCTTGTGCTGCTCGCGCAGCAGGTTCTTCTGGACTTTCCCCATGGCGTTGCGCGGCAGTTCGTTCACCACGAAGCAGCGCTTCGGTATCTTGAAATTCGCCAGCTGCGACTTGAGTTTCGCGACGATGTGCTCGGCGTCGAGCCGCACGCCCGGCTTGGCGATCACGACGGCCACGCCCACTTCGCCGAAATCCGGATGGGGCACCCCCACCAGTGCGCTCTCGGCCACGCCCGGCAGCTCGTTGATGTAACCCTCGACTTCCGCCGGATACACGTTGTAGCCGCCGCTGATGATCAGGTCCTTGCTGCGCCCCACGATGGTGACATAGCCGAGCTCGTCCACCTTGCCCACGTCGCCGGTCCTGAACCAGCCATCCGCGGTGAACTCCTCGGCCGTTTTTTCCGGCATGCGCCAGTAGCCCTTGAACACGTTCGGACCGGCCACTTCGATGCCGCCGATCTCGCCGGCCGGCAGCTCGCGCCCATCGTCGCCGCGAACGCGCAGGCCCACGCCGGGCAAGGGAAAGCCGACGGTGCCGCCGCGGCGCTCGCCGGCCGCGGCATGGTAGGGATTGGACGTGAGCATGATGGTCTCGCTCATGCCGTAGCGCTCCAGAATGGTGTGGCCGGTGCGGTCCCGCCATTCGTTGAAGGTCTCCAGCAACAGCGGCGCCGACCCCGAGATGAACAGCCGCATGTGGCTTGCCGCCTCTCGGTTCAGCGCGGGCTGCGCCAGCATCCGCACGTACAGCGTCGGCACGCCCATGAAGACAGTGGCTTCGCTCATCTTGCGGATCACGAAGTCCGGGTCGAACTTGCCGAGCCAGACCATCCTGCTGCCATTGAGCAAGGCGCCGTGGATCGCGACGAACAGGCCGTGCACGTGGAAGATCGGCAAGGCGTGGATCAGCACGTCGTCGCCCTCGGCGGGACTTCTCCAGCCCCAGTAATCCTTCAGCACACGGGCGTTGGACAGCAGGTTGCCGTGCGTGAGCATCGCGCCTTTGCTGCGGCCGGTGGTGCCGCTGGTGTAGACGATGGCGGCAAGGTCGTCGGCCTTCTTAGGAGACGGCTCGTGCCGGTCGCCGTAGTGCGCCGCGCGGGCCAGCAGCGTGCCGCTGCGGTCGTCGTCGAGCGTGAAGACATGGCGGCTGCCGGTCTTGAACGCGATCTTGCTGACCCAGCCGAAGTTGGATGCGCTGCACACGACGACGGCCGGCTGCGCATTGCCCAGGAAGTATTCGATCTCGGCGCCGCGGTAGGCGGTGTTGAGCGGCAGGTACACATAGCCCGCGCGCAGCGTCGCGAGGTACAGCAGCATGGCCTCGACCGATTTTTCGACCTGCACGGCGACACGCGCGCCTTCGGGCAGCTTCAGCGATACGAGCAGGTTGGCGATCATCGCGGTCGCACGGTCCAGGTCGCGCCAGGAATAAACCAGCCCCGTGTCCGTCTCCACGGCGGGGGCATCGAGATCTGCGGGGAAAGCCGCGCGCAGCGCGGCAAAGACGTTCTGGTCGCTCATTTGTCGGTGCCCTGGAATACGGGCTTTCTCTTGTCGAGGAAGGCTGCGATGCCTTCACGGTGTTCGGCGCTGTCCGCGTAATGATAAGCGCCCCCGATCGCCGGGCCGCCCTCGCGGCCGTGCGCGTCCCGCGCCCCAGGCTGCGGGGCCAGCGCGCGCAAGGTTTGCTTGTTCAGACGCGCTGCCTGCGGCGAAAGCGCCGCCACGCGCTGCGCGGCCGCCCAGGCCTGCGCCCGCACATCGGCGTCGGGCGCCACGCGATTGAGAAAGCCGCGGCTTTTCATTTCGGACGCCGGCAGCACTGCGGCTTCCAGCAGCATTTCGCGCGCGGTGGCCTCGCCCGCGGCGCGAACGACGAGCTGCGCCTCGCGCGGCGCCATGGGAAAGCCGAGCTTGGCGATCGGCGCGCCGAAAGTGGCGGACTCGGCGGCGATGCGGATGTCGCAGCAGCTGGCAATCTCGAGTCCGGCGCCCATGCAGGCGCCTTCGATGCACGCAAGCACGGGCACATCGCACGCCAGCATGGCGGCCAGGGCGCCCCAGACATCGTTCTCGTGGAAATCGCGCAGATGCGCCTCGTTGAAGCGGAAATCGGGGTACTCGGAGATGTCGCCCCCAGCGCAGAAATTGCCCCCCTCGCCCTGCACCACGACGCAGCGCCACGGAGCGCCCGACTGAATCTTCTCGAAGACGTCGCGCAATTCCCGCCACATCGCGCGCGACATGGCGTTGAGCCTGCCCGGATGGGACAGCCGCACGAGCGCGAGAGGGCCTTCGCCGCCGAGAAGAATATGGCCGGGCATCTAGGTCGACGGCCCCTAGTCCATCTTGGCGCCGGAGGCTTTCACCACGGCGGCCCAGCGCCTGATCTCGCTGTTCACGAACGCACCGAATTGCTGCGGGCTGTAGTTCGGGAACTCCGCACCCTGGCTGGCCCAGATCGCCTTCAGCTCGTCGGATTGAACGGCCTTGCGGATCTCGTCGATGACCTTGGCCTGCGCATCCATCGGCGTGCCCTTGGGTGCCCACAGGCCGTACCAGGTGGTGACCGTGTACTCCGGCAGGCCGACCTCGGCGGCGCTGGGCACGTCCGGAAGCGCCGCGTTGCGCTTGGCGCCGGATACCATCAGCGCCTTGATCCTGCCGCCCTTGATGTGGGCCGCCGACGATCCCAGTCCGTCGAACATCATGTCCACCTGCCCGCTCACCAGGTCGCGCAGCGCCGGCCCGGCGCCTGTGTAGGGAATGTGGGTGATGAAGGTCTTGGTCTGCTGCTTGAACAG
Organism: Ramlibacter sp.; assembly: GCA_023701085.1. Classification (GTDB taxonomy): domain Bacteria; phylum Pseudomonadota; class Gammaproteobacteria; order Burkholderiales; family Burkholderiaceae_C; genus Ramlibacter. Next base: position 6,900 of record JAMPXR010000126.1, read on the forward strand.
CTCGCCCGCGAGGTGGTGCGAGGTCCCGGCCCCGGCCGATCCGTAGTTGTACCGCCCGGGGCTCTGGCGCACCATCGCCAGGAACTCCTTGAAATCGCGCGCCGCGATGTTCTTCGGGTTCACGACCACCACCTGCGGCACGCTGGCCACCAGGGTCAGCGGCACGAAGTCCTTCTCCAGGTCGTAGTCGAGCCTGGGGTACATCGAGGGCGC
>JAMPXR010000127.1 GCA_023701085.1 Ramlibacter sp.
TGTTCCTCCTGCCTTCCATTCATCGCCACCCCGCGTTCCGCGAGGGTGCGCGGGACATGGCCCCCTTGGCCGCCGGGCTGGGGGCCTGGGCGCTGATGACCGGGGTGGCCATGGTCAAGTCCGGCATGAGCGTGGTCGAGGCGCTGGCCATGACCTTCCTGGTCTACGCCGGCAGTGCGCAGCTGGCGGCCATTCCGCTGATCGTCGCGCTCGCGCCGGCCTGGGTGATCCTGGCCACCGCTTTCTGCGTGAACCTGCGCTTCGTCGTCTTCAGCCTGCACTTGCGGCCTTACCTGATGCACATGCCGCGCTGGCGGCGCCTGCTGACCGGCTACATGACAGCCGACCTGAGTTACGCCCTGTTCACCCGGCGCTTCCCGCACCCCGGCCAGACACCGGACGAGCGTGCGCAGCAGGAGGCCTATCTCGCGGGAAACTATTTCGTGACCTGGACCGGCTGGATGGCGCCCAGCGTGGCTGGCATCGTGCTGGCCCACCTGATCCCCAGCGCCTGGGGGTTGGGCTTCGCGGGCGTGCTGTGCCTGGTCGCCGTCATGTGCTCGCTGGCCAGCACGCCGCTGCGGCGGCTGTCGGCGCTGGTGGCGGGGGCCGCGGCGGTCGCCGCCTACGCGCTGCCGCTGAAGCTCAACATCGTGGTGGCGATTGCGGTGGCGGTGGGCGCCAGCTTCTGGCTGGAAAAGAAAATGGTGCCGGCAGCGGGCCAGCCGGTATGAAGGCGGCCACGGAGCTTGGCACATGAGCGTGCCCACCGAACTGTGGACCCTGGCCGTCATCGCGGGACTGGCGGGGGTGACGGTGCTCACGCGCTGCTTCTTCTTCATCCTGGACCGGCCCTGGAGCCTGCCGGGCTGGGCCGAGCGCGCGCTGCAGTACGCACCGGTCGCGGCCCTAGCCGGCGTGATCGCGCCGGAGGTCGTCATGTCCGGCGGCCAGCTGGTGCCGAGCTGGCAGGACGCGCGGCTGTTTTCCGCGCTGGCCGGCGCGCTGCTGTATTTCTGGCGCCGCAGCGTGCTGCTCACCATCCTCGGCGGCATGGCCGTGTATCTGCCGCTGCACATCGCGCTCGGCTGGTGAGCGCGGCGCGGGGCCGGCGAACCGGACATCGCCCGCACTTTTAAAATTACCGATTTTGCCCAAGCGAACCACCGCCATGAACATCCTGCGCTTTTCCGATCTCTGTGCCCAAGGCAAGGCCAAGGGGCAACGTGTGTTCATACGCGCCGACCTCAACGTGCCGCAGGACGACGCCGGCCACATCACCGAAGACACCCGCATCCGCGCTTCGGTGCCCTGCATCGAGCTGGCGTTGCAGGCCGGCGCCGCCGTGATGGTCACCTCGCACCTGGGGCGGCCCAAGGAAGGCGAATTCAAGCCGGAGGATTCGCTGGCGCCGGTGGCGCAGCGCCTGGCGCAGCTGCTGGGACGCGAGGTTCCCCTGATTCGCGATTGGGTCGCAGGCGTGCAGGTCGCGCCGGGCCAGCTCGTGCTGCTGGAGAACTGCCGCGTGAACAAGGGCGAGAAGAAGAACGACCCCGAACTGTCCCGCAAGATGGCCGCGCTGTGCGACATCTACGTGAACGACGCGTTCGGCACGGCGCACCGGGCCGAGGCTTCGACCCACGGCATCGCCCAATACGCCAGGATCGCCTGCGCCGGGCCGCTGCTGGCGGCCGAGATCGATGCCCTCACCCGGGCGCTGGCGCAGCCGCGCCGACCGCTGGTCGCCATCGTCGCCGGGGCCAAGGTCTCCACCAAGCTGACCATCCTGCAGTCGCTGGCCCGCAACGTGGACCAGCTCATCGTGGGCGGCGGCATCGCCAACACCTTCCTGCTCGCCGCCGGGCTGCCGATCGGCAAGTCGCTGGCGGAGGCCGATCTGGTGGGCGAGGCCAAGGCCGTGATCGACGCGATGAAGGCGCGCGGCGCGGCCGTGCCGATTCCCACCGACGTCGTGACGGCGAAGACCTTCGCGGCCGATGCGCCGGCCACGGTCAAGGCGGCCGCCGATGTCGCGGGCGACGACCTGATCCTGGACATCGGCCCCGAGACCGCGCGCCGGCTGGCCGAACAGCTCAAGGCGGCCGGCACCATCGTCTGGAACGGGCCGGTCGGCGTCTTCGAGTTCGATGCCTTCGCCCACGGCACGGAGACGATCGCGCGCGCCATCGCCGCGTCGAGCGCGTTCAGCATCGCCGGCGGCGGCGACACCCTGGCGGCGATCGCGAAGTACGGCATCGACAAGCAGGTCGGCTACATCTCGACCGGCGGCGGCGCTTTCCTCGAAGTGCTCGAAGGCAAGAAGCTGCCGGCCTTCGAGATCCTGGAGCGGCGCGCCAACGGTTAGAGCCCCCTTGCGGCGTGCGGACGGTGGCACAGGCACAAATCCCGGCGGCTTGATCCTGGTCAAGCTGCCGCGGCCCCGGCATGCGAATAGTCGCAGTGGCATGCTTTCGACCATCCGGCTCCTGTTCACGGCGGCGCTCCTTGCCGCCGCCGCTGCCGCATCGGCCCGGGACGTGTCGATCGGCGTCTTCGCGTACCAGGGCGAGCGTGCCGCCAGCGCGGACTGGTCGGGCCTGCTCGACTACCTCAACGGCGCGCTGCCGCAGCATCGCTTCCGGCTCGACCACCACGATGCGGCGGGCCTGCGGCAGGCGATCGCCGACCGCCGCGTCGACCTGGTCGTCACCAACCCCGGCTACTACATCACGATGGAGGGCGAATTCGGCCTGAGCCGCATCGCCACCCTGTCGGCGCCCCATGTGATGCCCGACCGCGCGCTCGGATCGACGGTGTTCGCGCGGGCCGACCGCACCGAGCTGCGCGAATTGTCCGCGCTGGCCGGCCAACGGGTCGCCGCGGTCGCCGCGGACGCGTTCGGCGGCTACCTGATCGCCGCGCGCGAGATGCTGCGCCAGGGCGTGGACAGCGAGTCCGACCTGAAGGAGCTGCGCTTCGTCGGCTTGCCCATGACGCGCGTGATCGAAGCGGTGCGGCGCGGCGAAGCGGATGCCGGCATCGTTCGGGTCTGCATGCTCGAGCAATTGGCCGACAAGGGCGAGCTCGCGCTGGAAAGCTTCAGGATCCTCTCGCCCCGGCGCGATGGCGGCCTGCCCTGCGCGCTGTCGACGCCGCTGTACCCGGACTGGCCGATCGCCGTCACCCGCCACACCGACCCCGCGCTTGCGAAGTCGGTCGCAAGAGCGCTGCTGGCCATGCCGGAGGGCGAAGGGAAAATGAGCTGGTCGGTGCCCGCGGACTACCAGCCGGTGCACGAGCTGTATCGCGAACTGCGCGTCGGCCCCTATGCCTCGCTGCGCGACGTCACGCCCGCCGGGCTCGCCCGCCGCTTCTGGCCCTGGCTGCTGGGCGTCCTGGCGCTGCTCGCGGCATGGATCGTCCACACCGTCCGCGTCGAATACCTGGTGCACCGCCGCGCCGCCCAGCTGCAGGAATCCCTGCAGGCGCGGCGACAGGCGGAGAAGCGCATCCACGAGAGCCAGGAGCAGATGGAGCACCTGTCGCGGCTGTCGGTGCTGGGTGAGCTCTCGGGCACGCTGGCGCACGAAATCAACCAACCGCTGACCACCATCGGCACATACGCCCGCAGCGTGCTCAGAAGGCAGTCCGGCGGCACCTTGACGCCCGAAGCCGTGACGGAAGCTTGCACCGAAATCGCCAACGAGGCCGAGCGGGCCGGCGGGATCGTGCAGCGCATCCGGCACTTTGCGCGCAAGCGCGTCGCCACCCGCGACCCGATCGACCTCGCGGCGATCGCGCAGGAGGCGATACGCCTGGTCGATGGCATGCTGGCCCGGGCGCCTCACATCGCGGTCGAGGACCGGCGCGTCCAGGCGCGCCGAGTCCTGGCCGATGCCCCGCAGATCCAGCAGGTGCTGCTCAACCTGGTCAAGAACGCGATCGATTCCAGCCGCGAGCTTCCCGCCGAACGGCAGGCCATCAGGATCGTGATCGAGGCATCGGGCGACAGCGTGCTGGCGCATGTGCTCGACGAGGGCGCCGGGCTCGATTCCACGCAGCGCGCGCGCCTGTTCCAGCCCTTTTTCACCACCAAGCCCGACGGGCTGGGACTGGGCCTGTCCATCTGCAAGACTATCATCGAGGCACACGGAGGCCGGCTGTGGGCCGAGCCCAATCCCGGCGGACGGGGGATGTGTTTTTCCTTTTCTCTTCCCTGCGATGAACTACCCGCCTGAGCAATGCCTTGTTCAAGTCGTGGACGACGACGCGAGCCTGCGCCGCTCGCTGCGCTTCCTGCTGGAATCGGTGGACTGGAAAGTGCAGTTGCACGCGTCGGCCGAGGAGTTCCTGGAAGTCGTCGCTCCCCTGTCACAACCGAGCTGCCTGCTGCTGGACATCCGCATGCCCGCCATGAGCGGCCTGGAGCTGCAGCAGGTGCTGCGCCAGCGCGGCATCGACATCCCGATCATCTTCATGACCGGCCACGCCGACGTGTCGATGGCGGTGCAGGCCATGAAGTCGGGCGCCGCCGACTTCATCGAAAAGCCGTTCAAGGACCAGGCGCTGCTCGATGCCGTGGCGGCCGCCATGCGGCGCAGCGCCGGCGCGCTGCAGGAAAAGCGCATCCGCGACCAGGCGATCGCGCTGCTGGGCAGCCTGTCGCCGCGCGAGCGCGAGGTCGCGCGGCTGGTGGCGCTGGGGCGGCCCAACAAGCTGATCGCGGCCGCCCTGGGCATCAGCGAAAAAACCGTGCACATCCATCGCCAGCACGTGATGGAAAAGACCGGCGTGTCGTCGGCCGCCGAGCTGGCCCGCCTGATGCTGCGGGCCGATCCGGCGGCGCTGGACGAGGCCCTCAGGCCGGCCTGATCCTGGCGGGCAGGCCGTTGCGCACCGAGGTGCCGGAGATGGCATCGACCCAGGGCGCCCGGTCGGGCCGCATCGGATCGATCAATCCGATGTCGTTCAGGTTGACGCCCGCGGCCAGCCGCGGGTCCTCGGGCTGACGCGTGCCGCCGACCCGGTGCGACCGCGCACCCAGTTCCCGGTGCCCGAACCCGTGCTCGAAAGCGGCGACGCCCCGCACGATTCCCGCATGCACCATCACGCGGGCCTTCAGGCTGCCCCCCGGCGTGCTGATTTCCGCCAGGTCGCCCATGGCCAGGCCCAGGCGCTGCGCATCCTCGGGGTGGATCAGGACCGGGTTTTCGGGGTGGATCGCCAGCAAGCGGGTGGCGCCGATCGAGTAGGGGTTCTGCAAGGCCGACTTGTAGCTCACCAGTTGCAGCGGCCATTGTTTCTCGGGGTAGACCTTGCGCATCGGGGTGCCGTCGGCGAAGGCCGGCTCGCGCCAGGTCGCGCAGCCCAGGTTGCGTTTGCCCGACAGGCTGTTTCTGGAGCCGCCCACGTTTTCGTTCCACAGGTGGCACATGGGCTTGAGCGCATTGCGCATCCATTCGCCGTTCTCTTCGTCATAGGCGTCCTTGGCCGGCTGGTAGCGGCCGCCGCGGCTGAGCAGGAACGCCACCTTGGCCGCTTCTTCGGGCTTGAGGGTGCGCTCCAGAAGCGGACGCAGGCGGTGCACGCCGGACAGGGCGATGTCGTCGTCGGTGGCATCGGCCACCGGCTCCTGGCCCAGCCAGGCGATGTTGGCGCCCGCGCGCAGGTACCAGTCCTCGGGCGCATCGAGCGGGTGGGGATGGCCGTCGGCGTCCGTGATCGCGTCGGCCCCGAATCCCGGCAGCCCCATGCTCTTGGCCAACGCGATGAAGAAGGTTTCCATGCCGATGGCGCGGCCTTCCGCGGTCTTGTGCGCTTTCGGCTCGACCACCGGCCAGCGCGCGCCCATGGCCTTGGTCGGCACGCCATTCCAGGCGGCCACCCAGCCCCAGCTTTCGTACATGAGCGAATCGGGCACGATGTAGTCGGCGAAGGCGTTGCTCTCGTTGATGAAGGGGTCGATCGAGACGATCAGCGGCAGCCTGGCCGGGTCGGCGAGGTCCCGTGCGATGCGCTCGCGCAGCCCGGGGATGCCGTAGACCGGGTTGGACGACCACAGGATCAGCGCCTTGAGCGGATAGGGGTAGCCATGGAGGCCTCCCGGCAGCAGCTCGGTGGTCAGCCCGGGGGCGTTCGGGAACCAGGGCGCCCTGGCGGGATAGGGCTTGTTTTCGGCCTTGCGCTGCGCGAACTCGGTCGTTTTTTCGTAGGGCACGTTGCGTCCCAGCGGGGTGCCGGCCGGCTTGACCATGCCAGCGAAGGTGTCGAGGTTGTAGCGCGGGCCTTCGCCGTCCGGCTTGAAGCCCCCGCCATTGGCCACCAGACCGCCCTTCCAGTTGATGTTGCCCAGCAGCGCGTTGATGCTCATCAGCGCGTAGGCGTTATAGAACCCGCTGCCGCTCATCATGCCGCCGTGGGCGATGACCGAGGCGCGCTTGCCGTGCGAGGAGAGCTCGCTTGCCAGCGCGACGAGCGTAGTTTCCGCGATGCCGCACGCGGCGGCATACGACGCCAGATCGAGCCGCAGGGCTTCTTCCTTGAGCAGTTGCAGCGAGGATTTGACGCGCAGTTCCTGGCCCTGCACCTGCAATACGGTGTCGACGAACAGCTGGGCCGGTCCCTTGGCCTTGTCGTGCAGCACCGGCTGGCCGGCCTCGTCGAGGCACACATAGGCATCGGCCTCCTTGTAGCGCTGCTCTTCGGCGATCGCGACGCCCAAGTCCGATGCGCGCAGCATGCGGCCTTCGCGCGGATGCTTGGGCTCGACCACCACCAGATGCGTGGCATTGGAGAACGAGGGCTCGCCGTGGTCCCGCGCCAGCGCGCCATTCGGGAAGCTCAGGAAGCGGCTGTCGATGCGGCCGTTCTCGAACAGCCAGCGAATGATCGCCATCGCCATGGCGCCGTCGGTGCCGGGGCGGATCGGCAGCCAGCGGCCGCGGTCACCGCTGGCATGGCTGCTGGCGTGCGTGAGCACCGGATCGACGACCACATAGGACAGCTTGCCCTCCGTGCGCGCCTTGGCCAGCAGGGTGCCCTGGCGCTTGAA
>JAMPXR010000128.1 GCA_023701085.1 Ramlibacter sp.
CGCGCGGATCGTGTAGTCCTGGTACGCAGGCAGGGCCACGGCGGCCAGGATGCCGATGATCGCCACGACGATCATCAGTTCGATCAGGGTAAAGCCCTTTTGCAGTTGACGCTTCATTGAGACCTCCGAGTTGATTGGTAAGAAGCCCAGCCGTAGTGCAAGTGCTGTGCCAAGTTGTGATTTAGGACTAAAGAACTCGAATCATCGGCTTTGGCGCGTTGCAACATGCCAGAAACCGTCCCAATTGACCAGCACCCCGACATTTTTGTCGGCACTAAAGTCTACTTGAGCTACCTGCTGCAGACGGACCGCACCTGCCGCAGGTCCGTGAGGCCCTGCATGATCTTCTCCATGCCGTCCATCTTCAGGGTGTGCATGCCGGTCTCCACGGCGGCCGCGAAGAGATCGGCTACGCGGGCCCGTTCCTGGATCAGCCGCCTGATCCGGTCATCGGCCACCAGCAGTTCGTGCAGTCCGACGCGGCCCTTGTAGCCGGTGCCGTTGCACCTGGCGCAGGCCCCGGCCCGGTAGAACGTCAGCCGTCCCTCCTGGCCGTACTGCTGGACCCAGCCCTCGTACAGCGCCCTGGCCTGCGCGCCGTAGTCGGCTTTCCATTCCGGCGCATGCCGCAGCTCGTCCGCGTATTCGGCCACGAACAGCTTGATTTCCTCAGCGTCGGGCGTGTAGGCCTGCTTGCAGTCGCACAGCTTCTTGGCCAGCCGCTGCGCCAGGATGCCCAGCAGGGCATCGGCGAAATTGAAAGGGTCCATCCCCATGTCCAGCAGGCGCACGATGGATTCCGGCGCCGAGTTGGTGTGCAACGTGGAGAACACGAGGTGCCCGGTCAGCGACGCCTCCACGCCCATGGACACGGTTTCCCGGTCGCGCGATTCACCGACCATGATGACGTCCGGGTCGGCGCGCAGGAAGGCCCGCATCAGCGTCGCGAAGTCGATGCCCGCCTTGCGATTGATCTGGACCTGGCGCAGGCCCTTCTGCGTGATTTCCACCGGGTCCTCGGCGGTCCAGATCTTGGTGTCCGACCTGTTCAGGAACCTCAGGATGGAGTGCAGCGTGGTGGTCTTGCCCGAGCCGGTGGGGCCGCACACGTAGAACAGTCCATGCGGCTTGCTGACGGTCTGCTCGACCCGCTCGCGGTTGTGCGGCGCCAGGCCCAGCTGCTCCATCGGGATCGGCTCCCCCGCGCTCAGGACGCGCATCACCACGTCCTCCACGCCGCCGGCCGACGGAATCGTGGCGACCCGCAGCTCGATGTCGAGCGGGCCGAACTTCCTGAACTTGATCTTGCCGTCCTGCGGTTTGCGCCTTTCCGAGATGTCCAGGTCGCACATGATCTTGAGCCGCGTCACCAGGGCCTGCCGGAACTGCGCGGGACCCTCGATGTAAGGCTGCAGGCTGCCGTCGATGCGAAACCGGATGCCGGTCTTGGCCTTGCCTGGCAGCGGCTCGATGTGGATGTCGGAGGCCTTCTGCTGGTGCGCGTCGACGATGACCTTGTTCACGAACTTGACCAGCTCGTTGTCGGCCGCCGCCGAGTCGTCCAGGCCGGATCCCTCGCTTTCCTCGTCGATGGGCCCGCCCAGGTCGGCCAGCAGCTCATCGATCGAAGCTTCATCGGATCCGTACAACTGTGCGACCGTTTCCTCGAATTCGGTCTGCGTCGTCACGCGGTAAGTGAACTTGCTGAAGCCGGGCAGGACATGGGGCACGATGCGCGAGCCGCGCACCGCCTCGGGATCGGTGCACACGACGACCAGGCCGTCCGGGGAATCTTCCAGCGGCACCCAGCCTTGTGCCTGCACGAACTCGCGCTTGAGCGGACCCTGCAGCATCTCGGACCGGATGCGTCCGGGGTTGAAGGCTTCATAGGGCACGCCGAAGAACCTGGCGAGCGACGGTCCGATCTGCGCGGGGCGGATACCCAGGTTCGCCATCAGGATGTGCTCCACCGGCGCGCCCTCTTCGCGCGCCCGCTCGATGCAGTGCTGCAGTTCGCCGGCCGTCAGCACGCCCTCGCTGACCAGCCCGTCGTAGCGGGTGGCGCGCCGGGCCTGGGCTTCGGCCTTGCGCATGCGCTGGCGGATGGCGGTGGCCAGCGTCTTGCACAACTGGGTCGCACCCTCGACCTCGAGTTCGCCGAACGGCTGGTCGCTCTTATTGTTGATGACCTGGAGCACGCCGTGCAGCTGGCTGCCGTCCAGGATGGGGACGACCAGCATCTGCCTGGTGCGATAGCCCGAGCGCCTGTCCACTTCCTTGAGAAAGTTCAGCGCCGGATGGATGCGCGCCAACGCCGCCTCGTCGTACACGTCCGCCACGTTCAGCAGCTGCCGGCTGGACGCCGCATAGCCGGCCAGGCTTTGTGCGTTGATCGGCAGCTTCAGTTCGCGGCTGGCGTTCAGGCCGGTCTTGACCTTGGACACGATCGCGCTGCCATCCTCGTTCACGGCATACAGCGTCAGGCGGTCCGCGTTCAGGAGCTTGCAGATGTCCTGGCTGGCCTCCAGCATGATCTGGTCGACGTTCTCGGTGTCGTGAATGCGCGTGGACACCTGCTGCAGTTGGCGGTAGAACAGGACCTCGAAGGAAATGCCACGCTTTTCGGGCGGCAGCATCTGGGTGTCGAAGAACTCCTGCTCCGTAGTCCGTCGCGGCGAGGCCGCGGCGTTCATATCTCGAGCTCCTGCCCCGCGCGCAGCCACCGGATGTCGTGCGCCACCGGTTCCGACGGCCGCGTCTGGTCGAATTTCTGGATCTCGCTCATGATCAGCTCGGTTTCGGCGGGCTTGGTGTGCGTGATATAGATCGGGAAGGACTTGCCACGGGCGATGCAGTCGAGTTCGCCCGCCAGCGCCTGCGGGGACAGGTGGAGGCTGCGCTGGGCCAGCTCCCGCTCGCGGCTGCTGAAGGCCGTCTCGATCACCAGTGCCGCGACATCCAGCTCGTTGACCCTTTTCCAGAATGCCGGGTTGCGTTCCGTGTCGCCGGTGAAGATCCAGTTTCTGCCGCCCGCGGACACGGCGTAGCCGACGGCCGGAACGGTATGGACCGCGGGCAGGACCTCGATGCGCTTGCCGCCGATGCGCAGCGTCTGTCCAACCTGGATTTCGTGAAAATCGACGAAGGGCGCGGCGGGCGTGGGAAGGCTGCTGAAATCCGGCCAGATCACGTCATTGAACAGGTGCGACTTGAGGGCAGCGATGGTGCCGGCCAGTGCATGCACCTGGATGGGCCGGGCCAGCCGCGATGCGATCGCGTCCACCATCAGCGGCAGGGCCGCCACGTGATCCAGGTGCGCATGCGTCAGCACAACATGCCGCACGCAGCCCATTTCTTCCAGCGTGAGGTCGCCCACGCCCGTGCCCGCATCCACCAGCAGGTCCGCATCGATCAGGAAGGACGTGGTGCGGCAGTCTCGCGCGATCGCGCCCGAGCAGCCCAGCACGCGCACTTTCATCGCGCCACCGCCGGCGCAGTCAGTTCTGGACGAACTGCATCTGGGTGCCGGCGAGTTCGAGCAGGTCGCCGTGCTTCAATGTGACCGGCTCGGCGCTTATCGTGGTCCCGTTCAATGTCGGCTTGTTGGCGCCGTCGACATGCGCCACCACGAAACCGTGCGGCCTTCTCGTGATCGCCGCCACCGCGACGCCAGGCTTGCCAATGGTGGTCACGACCTTGAGCAAGGCCACTTCGCGGCCGGCCGCCGCACCCGAGAGCACCTTGATGGCGGCCTTCGCCTGCGCGGTTTCGGGCTGCGCCGCGCCAGGGCCCGGCGCCGGGTCCGGCACCGGCCGCGCGGGCGCCGGCGGCACGATGGACCCCGCCTTCATGATCATCGTCTTTTCGAAGGCCGGGCCCGTGGCTTCGTTGATGTACTTGATCTTGTACTTGCCGATCTCTACCGTGTCGCTGTTTTGCAACAGCTGCTTCTTGACGGCCTTGCCGTTGACGTAGGTTCCGTTCGTGCTGTTGAGGTCTTCCAGATAGACCTCGCTGCCCGCCATCTGGAGCACCGCATGCTCGCCGCTGACCGCCAGGTTGTCGATGACGATGTCGTTGTAGGGCCGCCGCCCCAGCGTCGTGCGGTCCTTGCTCAACTGCACTTCCTTGATGACGACACCGTCGATCGAGACGATCATTTTCGGCATGGCCCGCTCCTGTCTTTAATTCTCTAGTCGAATAATTAATGCCAAAGGCGCTATTTTCCCAGCAATCTGGAAATCAGGCCGCGTCTTCTCGAAGCGGGCGCGGCCTGTGCGACGAGGACGGAGATATTGTCGCGCCCGCCGTGCGCATTCGCCGTATCGACCAGTTGAACCACCCTCAGGTCCAGCGGCGCATCGTGTCGCAGGATTTCGGCGATCCCGCCATCATCCACCATGTCGGACAGGCCGTCGGAGCACATCAGGTAGATATCACCCGGCTCGACCTTGTGTTCGTTGACTTCAAGCAACACTGCGTCTTCTACGCCCAGTGCGCGCGTCACCAGGTTCCGGTTGCTCGAAACTGCGGCCTGCTCGGGGGTGATCAGGCCGGCGTCGATCTGCTCCTGCAGCAGCGAATGGTCCTTGGTGATCTGCATCAGTTCGCCGCCGCGCAGCCGATAGCAGCGTGAGTCGCCGATGTGGCCCAGCATCAGGCGCTCGTCCTGGAACACGCCGAGCACCAGCGTCGTGCCCATGCCGCTGTACTGGGGGTTGGAATTGGCGGCGTTGAAGATCGATCGGTTGGCATGGTCGACGCAGATTTCCATCGCCCGGCGCACCTCGCGCGCGTTGGCATGCCGTCCGGCCTGCGACAACCACCGGCCAAGCTCCGACTTGATGAAGGTGGTCGCCATCCCGCTCGCGATTTCGCCGGCGTTGTAGCCGCCCATGCCGTCGGCCAGGACGCCGAGCCGGGTGGCCTCGTCGATCATGACGGAATCCTCGTTGTTCTCGCGCGCGAGCCCCGGATCGGTGCGGATGCAAAACTCGTAGTTCATAAGTTGCCGGATCAAGCCCTGGATTCGGTCCGCCTGACCCTGCGGCCGGCCAGCCCGCGGACACGGCTCGCCGATCACGCCGGTCGTGGCGGAGCGGGTCGCGTGCGTCTGGTTTCTGTGCCGGATCATAGCCGGCGGCACTGCGCAAGCCTCCCGCTGGGACGTTAACAGAGCGCTCAGCAGCGGACAAGGCACTTTGTCACGGACGTTCGAACGTCTTGTTGCAAATCAGTGCGGCCTCAGATTCTCCCGTCCTGTTTCGTTCCGCGGCGCAGCTGGATGATCCTGGCGATGCCGAACACCAGGATAGCGCCGGCGGCGGCGGCGATGTATTCACCCGCCGCAGCGGGCGGAAGATAGGCCCGCACGGCCGGGTCCGAGTACATCATTTGCCCGGCGATCCAGCCGAGGAGCATTCCCCCCAAGGTGATGATGATCGGGAAGCGATCCATCAGCTTGAGCACCAGCTGGCTGCCGGCCACGATGATGGGAATGCTGACCAGCAGGCCGAAAATCACCAGGAGGAACTGGTGCCTGCCCGCGTTTTCAGCCGCGCCCGCGATCGCCAGCACGTTATCCACGCTCATCACCAGATCCGCGACGATCACGGTCCGCACGGCGCCCCACAGCTTGTCGCTGGTGCCGATGTTGTGGCGGTGCTTGTCCTGTGATGGCACCAGCAATTTCACCCCGATCCAGGTCAGCAGCAGGCCTCCGGCCAGCTTCAGATAGGGCACCGCCAGCAGGGCCAGCGCGAAGGCGATCAGGATGACGCGCAGGGCGATCGCGCCGGCGGTGCCGTAAATGATCCCGAGCCTGCGCTGCTGAAGCGGCAGGCCCCGGCAGGCCAGAGCGATGACGACGGCGTTGTCCCCACCCAGCAGGATGTCGATCAGGATGATCTGCCCGACCGCGATCCAGAAACTGGCTGTGAGGAATTCCGCCACCTAAGCTTCTCCTGCGATTCGCGGCCAGGACAAGAGCCGGTCGCCGTGACCGACAATCGGCTTCGAGCGAGCGCGGGCCGCTACAGGAGGCTCTTGAGCAGCTTGCCCATCTCGGACGGGTTGCGGGTGACCTTGAAGCCGCACTCTTCCATGATCGCCAGCTTGGCTTCGGCGGTGTCGGCCCCGCCCGAAATCAGCGCCCCCGCATGGCCCATGCGTTTGCCCGCCGGCGCCGTCACCCCGGCGATGAATCCGACGACGGGCTTCTTCATGTGGTCCTTGCACCAGCGCGCCGCGTCGGCCTCGTCCGGCCCGCCGATTTCGCCGATCATGATCACGGCGTCGGTGTCCGGATCGTCGTTGAAGGCCTTCATGATGTCGATGTGCTTCAGGCCGTTGATCGGATCGCCGCCGATGCCCACGGCGCTGGACTGGCCCAGGCCGAGCTCGGTGACCTGCGCGACGGCTTCGTAGGTCAGCGTGCCCGAGCGCGACACCACGCCGATGCGTCCCTTGCGGTGGATGTGGCCGGGCATGATGCCGATCTTGATCTCGTCGGGCGTGATGAGGCCCGGGCAGTTGGGCCCCAGCAGCAGGGTCTCCTTGCCGCCCGCCGCCACCTTGGCCCTGATCCGGTTGCGCACTTCCAGCATGTCGCGCACCGGGATGCCTTCCGTGATGCAGATCGCCAGGTCCAGATCGGCCTCGACCGCTTCCCAGACCGCGGCCGCGGCGCCCGCCGGCGGCACGTAGATGACCGACACGGTCGCGCCGGTCTGCGCCTTGGCCTCCTTGACCGACGCGAAGATCGGTATGTCGAAGATCTTTTCGCCGGCCTTCTTGGGATTCACGCCCGCGACGAAGCAGTTCCTGCCGTTGGCGTACTCCTGGCACTTCTCGGTGTGGAACTGGCCGGTCTTGCCCGTGATGCCCTGGGTGATGACCTTGGTGTCTTTGTTGATGTAAATCGACATGATTCGTCCTGATTCCAGTCGGTGGGAGCGAAGCCGCGGC
>JAMPXR010000129.1 GCA_023701085.1 Ramlibacter sp.
CCGTGCCCTTCTTGGCCACCGTGCGCTCCACCACCGCCACCGGGTTCTCGGCCACGATGCTGATCGACGGATAGACCGCGTCGACCTTGCCGGCGCCGAATTCCTTGTTGATCGATTCGACCTCGGACTCGAACGTCACCAGCACATCGCCGGTGTTGCGCTGCAGGAACGCCGTCGTGGCGTCGCGCCCGCCGCGCGCCAGCACGATCACGTTCTTGTACAGCCGGCCCAGGAACTCCTGCGCCTGGGCGTCCGTCGCGCCCTTCTTCTTCATGTACCCCAGCGCCGCCAGGTAGGTGTAGCGGCCATTGCCGCCGGTCTTCGGGTTGATGACCACCACCTGGATGCCGGGCTTGGTCAGGTCGTCCCAGTCCTTGATGCCCTTGGGATTGCCGTTGCGCACCAGGAACAGCATGGTCGACGTGGTCGGCGCCGCGTTGTCGGGAAAGCGCTTGCTCCAGTCCTTGGCCACGACGCCGCGCTCGGCCAGGAACTCGATGTCGGTGCTGGTGTTCATGGTCACCACGTCCGCGTCCAGGCCATCGGCCACGGCGCGCGCCTGCGCGCTGGAGCCGCCATGGGCCTGGTCGACCTTGACGTCCTTGCCCGTGGTTTTCTTGTAGTGCGCCACGAAGGCGGCGTTGTAGTCCTTGTAGAACTCGCGCGCCACGTCGTACGAGGCATTGAGCAGGGTCTGGGCCTGCGCGGCCGCGATACCGCCGGCCGCCAGGGCCAGTGCTGCCAGGTGGTTCTTCATGCCGTGTTTCATGCTGCTTCCAATTGCTGAGGGGACACTGAAGGCCGGATTTTGGCAAGCCACTCTTCAAACTCAAACGAATATATCGTTGTTAATTTATCTGAATTGCGGAATAAAGCGCCCCTGTCCGGATGGTTGACTGCGCAGCGCCCTGCGCCGTCCCGACCCGACCGGGGATTCGGGTTGCGGCGGCGCGCTTGGCGCCGCGCCGTGTCACTTGCGCGTATAGATCTGGTCGAAACTGCCGCCGTCGGCGAAGTGCTCCTTGTCGGCCTTGGCCCAGCCGCCGAATGCCTCTTCCACGGTGAACAGGTTCAGCTTCGGGAATCGCTTGGCGTATTTGGCCTGGGCCTTCTGCGAAACGGCGGGCCGATAGAAGTTCTTTCCCGCGATGTCCTGGCCTTCCTCGGAATACAGGTAGCGCAGGTATTCCTCGGCGACGGCCCGCGTGCCCTTGCGGTCCACGTTCCGGTCCACCACCGCCACGGGCGGCTCGGCCAGGATGGACAGCGAGGGATAGACCACGTCGATCCTGCTGCCGAATTCCTTCTCCAGCAGCCAGGCCTCGTTCTCCCAGGAAATGAACACGTCGCCCTGGTTGCGCTGGGCAAACGTGATCGACGAGCCGCGCGCTCCCGTGTCCAGGACCGGGACATTCGCATAGAGCTTGCCGATGAAATCCCTGGCCTTCGCGGCCGATCCATATTTGCGCGTGGCGAACTCCCAGGCCGCGAGATAGTTCCAGCGCGCTCCACCCGAAGTCTTGGGGTTCGGGGTGATGACGCTGACATCGGGCCGCACCAGATCGTCCCAGTCGCGAATGGCCTTGGGATTGCCCTGGCGCACCACCAGCACGATGGTCGAGGTGTAGGGCGAGGCATTGTGCGGCAGGCGCTTCTGCCAGCCGGCATTCAACCAGCCGCCATTGCGCACCAGCGCGTCGACATCGCCCGCCAGCGCCAATGTCACGACGTCGGCGTCGAGCCCGTCGATGACCGAGCGCGCCTGCTTGCCCGAGCCGCCGTGCGACTGCCGGATCGCGACATCCTGGCCGGTCCTGGCCTTCCAGTGCTTCGCGAAGGCCTGGTTGAATTCGGCGTAGAGCTCACGCGTGGGGTCGTACGAGACGTTGAGCAAGCTGGCTTGCTGTGCCAGCGACGGCAGGGCTAGGGACAGCAGGACTGCGAAGGGAATCGCAAGAAGGCGGCGACGAGGGTTCATGGTCCGTTCCGGTATCGAAGTGATGGGAACCGATTCTCGAAGCGGCTCTTCAAAATGCGAACCAATAAGATGTCGTTTGTTTATTACCCGAACATCCGAGGCCTGCCCTCTCGGACACTCGCCGCTACAGCAGCGGCCGCAGTTCGCGCGCCGCGTCCAGCAACAGGGGCAGCAACTCCCGCTGCATCTGGCGCGGCTCCAGGCGTTGAGGCGCGGCCACCACGTTCAGCGCGGCCACGGTCTGGCCCTGCAGGTTGCGCAGCGGCACCGCCAGCGCTTGCACGCCGAGCTCGTGCTCCTCGACGGCGACGCAGAAGTCCTGCACCCGGACCTGCTCGACCAGGGCCCGGAACTTGCGCGGGTCGACGAGCGTGTGCGCGGTCAGGCGCGCGAGTTCCCGGCCCTTCATCCAGGCGTTGAACTCGGCCCGGCTCCTGGCGGCGAGCAGCACGCGGCCGGTCGAGGTCGCATGCGCCGGCAGGCGCGCGCCCAGGTGCAGCCCATAGGCCAACACACGGGTCGAGCCGCTGCGCGCCACGATCACCACCTGGTCGCCGTCCAGCACCACGGCCGAGAACGATTCGGCCGTCTGCGCCGCCAACCGGTTCAGCGTGGGCTGCAGCACGCGCGGCAGCCGTGCCGAGGCCAGGTAGCTGCCCGAGAAGCGCAGCACCTTGGGCGCCAGCCAGAAATAGCTGCCGTCGGTTTCCAGGTATCCGAGATGGGCGAGCGTGAGCAGGTGGCGCCGGGCCGCGGCCCGCGTGATCCCCGCACGCTGCGCGGCCAGGGTGGCGTTGAGCCGCTGGCGCTGCGTGTCGAAGCTTTCCAGCACGGCCATGCCCTTGGCCATGCCTTCGATGAAATCCGCCTTGGCGATCGTCATGGGCGTGTGGGGTCCGCTTGCGCGATGACCGCGCAAAGAAGGCGATGATCGCACAGCGCCGCCGCCCGCCCCTACCGCAAAACCCGGGCGCGGCCTAAGCTTGCAACACACACAGGAGACACCCATGCGAACCCAGGTCGCGATCATCGGCGCCGGCCCGGCAGGCTTGCTGCTCGGTCAATTGCTGCACAAGGCGGGCATAGACAACATCATCCTCGAGCGGCAGAGCGCCGCCCACGTGCTCGGCCGTATCCGCGCCGGCGTGCTGGAGCAGGTCGCCGTGAACCTGCTGGACGAGTGCGGTGTCGGCGCGCGCATGCATCGCGAAGGACTGGTGCACCAGGGCATCGAGTTGCTGTTCGCGGGCCAGCGCCACCGCATCGACCTGCACGGCCTGACCGGCGGCAAGAGCGTCACCGTGTACGGCCAGACCGAGGTGACGCACGACCTGATGGACGCCCGGCAGGCCGAGGGGCTGGTCACCGTCTACGAGACCGGCGACACGGTGTCGCTGCACGATTTCGACGGCGCGCGGCCCAAAGTCCGCTATGTCCGCGACGGCCGCACGCACGAGATCGAATGCGATTTCATCGCCGGCTGCGACGGCTTCCATGGCGTGTGCCGCGCCAGCGCGCCCGCCGCTGTCCTGAAGACCTACGAGAAGGTCTATCCCTTCGGATGGCTGGGCCTGCTGGCGGACGTGCCGCCGCTGTCGCACGAGCTCATCTACGCCAACACCGGGCGCGGATTCGCGCTCTGTTCGATGCGCAGCCCCAGCCGCAGCCGCTATTACGTGCAGGTGCCGCTGCAGGACAAGGTGGAAGACTGGTCGGACGAAGCCTTCTGGAACGAGTTGCGCGCGCGGCTGGACCCCGCGGCGTGCGAGCGGCTGGTGACCGGTCCGTCGATCGAAAAAAGCATAGCCCCGCTGCGCAGCTTCGTGGCCGAGCCGATGCGCTTCGGGCGGCTGTTCCTCGCCGGCGACGCCGCCCATATCGTGCCCCCCACGGGCGCCAAGGGCCTGAACCTGGCGGCGACCGACGTGAAATACCTGTCGAACGCGTTCATCGAGTACTACCGCGAACGCAGCGATCGCGGTATCGACCATTACTCCGAGGTCTGCCTGCGCCGCATCTGGAAGGCGGAGCGCTTCTCGTGGTGGTTCACCTCCCTCATGCACAAATTCCCCGACACCGGCGAGTTCGGGCAGAAGGTGCAGGAGGCCGAGCTCGATTACCTGGTGAACTCGCGCGCCGCGTCCACTTCGCTGGCGGAGAACTACGTGGGGCTGCCCTTGTAGCACCGGGCCGGGACGCGGCCGGGCGCGCGGTTCTGCTAGTCTTGCAGTCCCGAGCTCTTCCATTGAAACCATGGCCCGTCCCATTCGCGTTCTCAAAGGCATCCGCATCCTGAGCCTGGCGCTGAACCTGCCGGGCCCGGCGGCGCTGATGCGCTGCCGCCGCATGGGCGCGACCTGCGTCAAGCTGGAGCCGCCGGCCGGGGACCCGATGGGCCTGTACAACAAGGCGGCCTATGACCAGTTGCATGAAGGCGTGAAGGTCCTGAAAGCGGACCTCAAGAGCGCCGCCGGACAGAAGGTGCTGCAGCGCGAACTCGCGCAGGCCGACGTGCTGCTGACCTCATTCCGGCCCTCGGCCCTGGAAAAGCTCGGCATCGGCTGGAAGAAGCTGCACCGCGCCTATCCCGCGCTGTCCCAGGTGGCGATCGTGGGCGCACCCGGCGCGCGCGCCGAGGAACCCGGCCACGACCTCACCTACCTCGCCGACAACGGCCTGGTGCCGGGACTGGAACTGCCCGCCACCCTCTACGCGGACATGGGTGGCTCCCTGATGGCGAGCGAAGCCGTCTTGCAGGCGGCGCGCGCCCGCAACGAAGGCTACGCCGGCACCGGCGAGGCGCACGCGCGCGGCGTCTTCATCGAGGTGGCCCTGTCCGAGGCGGCGGCCTACCTGGGCCTTCCGCGCCAATGGGGGCTCACGCAGCGCACCGGTGCGGTCGGCGGCGCGCACGCCGGCTACCGCGTCTATGCCTGCAAGGACGGGCGGGTCGCGGTCGCCGCGCTGGAGCCGCATTTCGCGGCGGCCCTGAGCGCCGCGGCCGGCGCGCCCGCGTCGGACATCCGCGCGATGTTCACGCCGGCCAATCACCGCGCGATCACGGCTTTCCTCGCCACGCAAACCCGCGCGCAGCTGGATCGGCTGGCGATCGAAAAGGACATCCCGCTGCACACCATGGCAGCGGCCTAGCATCGCAGGGCCGCGCGCGGCCGCTACCTGCGCGGCTCGCCTTGTCCGTTCACCGGAATCGTCTGTCCCGGCGGAGCGGACATCTGCACGCGGTGTTCGATGCCGCGGAACACGTAGGTCACGTCCCAGTAGGCCGGTGTGGTGCTGGCGACGTTTTCGCAACGCTGCACGTCGCTGTACGCCGGGCCGCGCAGGCTGCCGCCGCCCGTGTTGGCCCCGATCGCCGCGCCCGCCACGGCGCCGCCGACCGTTGCCGCGTCACGCCCAGAGCCCTTGCCGACCTGATGGCCCAGGATGCCGCCGATCAGCCCGCCCACGACCGCGCCGCCGACGTTGGGCTGCCCGCCCGGGCCGACCTGCTGGCGCTCCACCCAGCAGCGCTGGTTCGGCGGCCCGACCACGGCGCGCACCGATGTCACCGTCGCCTCGTAGATCCGCTCGCTCGGCCGGCGCCGGAATTCGTCGTCGGGAGCCGCCAGCGGCACGGGCGCGTCGCCGTCATAGCGTTCACGGCGCGAACGCTCGCCGACCGGCCGCACGGAGGAGATGCGGTTGTCCAGCCCCATGGCGCGCAGCGAGTCGTAGCTGCCCCGGCGCAGCACGACGCAGCGTCCCTCGAACCGGCTGTACTCGCACACCTCCCAGCGGCCGCCGTCCACCACGGCGGAAGAAGCCCTGTCGCTGAAGCCGTAGCGCGCGAAATCGCCGACCCGCCGATCCGTCGTGAATGCGCGGCCGCGAAAGCCCTCACCTTCGTAGAAAGTGACCTGCGCCATCGCCTGCGAAGCCAGGATCAGTGCCGCCCCCACCGCGGCGGACTTGAATTGCCATCCCATGGTGCGCCTCCTATGCGTTCATCATAGGTGAGCCATCAGCCAGCACGGCAGGAGCTTGTAAGCGGAAGCTTCAACTCGACCATGCCGCGGGTGTGTCCGCGCGCTTGTGGCCTAATTGCTCATCCACATCAAATTCGCTTTGGAGCATCGCATGGGAAACAAGATCACGACGGAAGCCGACCGCAAGCGCACCCCCGCCCCCAAGACGCAGGAGGGGATCAAGGTCCAGGGCAAGGGCCGCGGCCAGAAGATCAGTCTGGAACGCGGCACCGCGACGCGCAACAAGAAGAATCCCGGCAAGCGCGCGCACAAAGGCGGCTGACCGGCGCTGCCTCGGCGGGGCTGTTCCGCAGCCCGCGCGCTACTGGCGGTCGGTCAGGCCCTGCACGCCGTGCTGTTCGGCGCAATGGCTGCAGCAGAAGAAGCGCCCTTTCGATTCCACACCGTGGCCGATGATGCGCACCTGGCAGTGCTCGCACACCGGTGCCAGGCGCGAGATCGCGCATTCGAAGCTGTCGAAGGTGTGCGTCTTGCCTTCCTTGACGACCTGGAAGGCCTTGTCGTAATCGTTTCCGCAGTTGTCGCAAACAGGCATGTAGTCACTCCCTGATGCGGCGATTCGCGCCGCTGCCGCCACTATCGGCCCGCGCCGCCTTGCACGCCCGTAGGACGGGGCCCTGAATTCCGGCGGCTCGGCCCGGCGGGGGTGCGGCGCGACGGCAGCGGCGCACATGACATTGCTGCGGCGTCCTACAGCGCCTGGCGTGTGAGCGCGTACGGTTGGCAGACCATGGCACCTTCCAGCACCCGCACCCTCTGGAAAGGGGCGATCAGCTTCGGGCTGGTCTATATCCCCGTGACCTTGCACTCGGCCACGGCCGAGCATCGGCTGAAATTCAACCTGCTCGACAAGCGGACCATGAACCCCGTGGGCAACCAGCAGGTGAA
>JAMPXR010000130.1 GCA_023701085.1 Ramlibacter sp.
AATGCGTTGTATTCGCCCTCGTCGTAGACGCGATTGGTCTGGAACGTGTGCATGATGTAGTGCTCCATCATCCCGCGGGTGATGCCCATCGTGTCGTACAGCATCTCGCGCGCCACCTTGGCCACTGAAATGCCGTCCTTCGGATACAGGGCCAGGCCGTTGGCCAGCGCCTGCACCTCGGCATCGAGCTCGTCGGCGGGCACCACGCGGTTGATCAGGTTCCAGTCGAGCGCCTGCTGCGCCCCGATCTTCTTGCCCGTCAGACACAGGTCGAGCGCCTTGGTCAGGCCGCAGCGCGCCACCATGATCGGCATCAAGGTCAGCCCCGCCAGTCCGAGCCGTTCCTCGACATGGCCGAATTCGCAGCCTTCCTCGGCGATCAGCAGATCGGCGTGCATGGCGATGCTGAAGGCCACGCCCAGGCAGTACTTGTGCATCTGGACGATGGTGAGCTTCTTGCACAGCAGAACCTTGCGGAAGAACTCCTGGAACAGGCTTCGATCGAAGTTGATCTTCACCCGCATCGGGACTTTCCCAGCCTTCTCGCCCGGCTTCGGCTCCTTCATCCCGTAGACGAAACCGACCTGGTCCAGCGGCGCGCCGGCACTGAAACAGCGGCCGGCGCCTTTCATGATGATCACCTTGACCTCGTCATCCTCCTCGGCCTCGGTGATGGCCCGGCCCCAGCCGATGAACATCTCTCGCGTGACGGTGTTGAGCTTGTCGGGGCGGTTCAGGGTGATGGTGGCGATCGCACCGTTTGTCTCGTAGATGATCTGTTCGTAGTCCATGGTTTTTCCTCGTGTGTTGCTGCGCCGCGCTACTCCAGCACCCCGGATGTGAGCAGCTCGACGAATTCCTCATCCGACTTTCCGAGCAGTTGCGTCAGCACGGTCTCGTTGTGTTCCCCCAGGCAGGGGCTGGGCAGGCGCGGCTGCGCCGGCGTGGCCGACAGGCTGATGCTGCTGCCCAGGTGCGTGAACCGGCCCATCTCGGGATGCTCGATCGGCCAGAAAAGTCCGCGCGCCGCCAGTTGCGGATCCGCCAGCAGATCGGCCGCGTTCTGCAGCACGCCCGCCGGCACGCCGGCCGCCTGCAGGCGCGACATCGCCTCGGCAGGATCGAGCCGTGCGACCCAGCTCCCGATCAAGGCATCGATCTCGGACTCGTGCGCCTTGCGTTGCGCCAGCGTGGCGAAGCGCGGATCCACCGCGCGTTCGGGCGCGGCGATCACCTCGCACAGGCGGCGCCACTGGTCGTCGTCGAGCGCAGCCACCGCGCACCAGCGGTCGGCGCCCAGGCCGGCATAGACGTTATGCGGGGCGGCCCTGCCGCTGGCGTTGCCGCTGCGCTGCGGTTCGCGTCCGTTCGCGGCCCGGTCCAGGACCGCGGGCAGGAAGAACCCGATCGCCGTCTCGAACTGCGCCAGGTCCAGCAACTGCCCACGGCCCGTGCGATCGCGCAATTCCAAGGCGGCGATCAGCGCCGCCGCCATGAAGCGCGGACCGATGCCGTCGGTGTATGCGCTCACGCCGACGGGAAGCGGGTCGCGGTCGGGCCAGCCGATGAAGTTCGGGATACCGACAATCGCCGCGAGCACCATGCCGAACGCGGCGAGATTGCGGTACGGTCCGTCGATCCCGAACCCGTTCTGCCGCGCCATGATGATGTCCGGCTTGATCGCCTGCAGCGCTTCGTACCCCAGGCCCCAGCGGTCCATGACCCCCGGCGTGAAGTTCTCCATGACGATGTCCGCCCTGCCGACCAGCTCGCGCGCCAGTTCGAGGCCGCGCGGGTGCGCCATGTTGAGCGAGACGCTCAGCATGTTGGCGCTGAAGTGGTTGAAGTAGCCGCTGCGGTCGAGGCCGGCGCGGCCGTCCTTGAAGGGCGCGGAAATCCGCGTCACGCAGGGGCGGTGCCGGGTTTCGACCCGGATCACCGTCGCGCCATAGTCCGCCAGGAACTTCAGCGTCAGGGGCCCCACCATCGCCCAGCTGAATGCCACCACCGTGACATCGGAAAACACCTTGGGCTCCATCGCGTCGGCTCCTCGCGACATATTCAGACCACCCCGGCCTGGCGCAGTGCGCCCAGCCGCTCGACCGACACCCCCAGCTCCGCGTAGACCTCGGCGTTGTGCTGTCCGATCCCGGGCGCGGCGAAAGCCGTATCGGTGTCGGCCACCGACGACGTGACGTAGCGGCGCGGCATCGGCAGGCTGGCGCCGATCCGTGGATGCGGCAATTGCATCCAGAAATCTCGCTCGGCGAGGTTCGGATCGTCCAGCAGGTCGGCCATGGAGAACAAGGGGCAGACCGAGATGCCGCGCTCGACCGCCGCCGCGAGCACTTCCTTCTTCGTGCGGGTCGCGAAGAAATCGGCGATCGGCGCTGAAAGGCGGTCCACCAGTTCCTGCGTGGCGCTGGCCATGTCGAAGCTTTCCCACGCGAAACCGTTCAGGTCCGCGGCGCCGTGGCCCTCCTCGTTCATCCAGCGCACCAATTGGCGGCAGGTCTTGGCGCCTTGCTGGCCGCCCAGCATGAAGAAAAAGACGAAGCCGTCGCGGCACGGCCAGACCTGGCGCTGCGTGACGCCGCTGCTGCCGCCGCTGCGCAGCGTGCCCACGCGCGTGCTCAATCGTTGGCTGAGCTCCCAATACGGAATCGTCGTTGCCAGGAACCATGCCGCGCTGTGTTGCATCGAGACGTCGACTTGCTGGCCACGGCCGGTACGACGCGCGTGCCGATAGGCGATCAGGCTGCCGACCGCGGCGTCGGCGCCGGCCTGCATGCACGCCTGCGGCAGTCCCACGTTGACCGGCGGACGGTCGGCGTCGCCGGTGAGCAGCAGATGGCCCGCCATGCCCATGATGACGAGGTCGCACGCGCGATAGTGCGCGTAGGGGCCGATCTGCCCGAACGGCGAGACGCGAGTCAGCACGATGCCCGGCTTGACCGCCGCCAGCGACTCGTAGCCCAGGCCGAGGCGCTCCATCTCGCCGGCACCGAAGGATTCGATCACGACGTCGGCCGTCCTGACCAGGTCCAGCAGCAGCGCCCGCCCTTCGGCCGATTCGAGATTCAGCGTGATACCGCGCTTGTCCGCGTTGTAAGCCGTCCAGTACAGGCTGTTGTCCGGACCCGCAATATCGTGCCAGAAGGGACCCTGGCCGCGCGACGCGTCCCCACCGGGCGGTTCAACCTTGATGACGTCGAATCCCAGGTCGGCCAGCATCTTGCCGCACAGGAAGGCGCGCGCATTGGTCAGGTCCAGTGCCCGACAGCCGCGCAGCATGCGCTCGTTGCGACTCATCGCACCCTCACGCCAGCGCCCGCTTCACCAGGTCATGGCGCAGATCCTGGATGGCAGCCTGCAAGTCGGCTTCGGGCGGATAGACCCGATCGAAACCGAGCTTCTTGAATTTCACCTCGTCGTCGGCGAAGTCGTGACGGCCCACGCCCAGGATGCCGCCGATGTACAGCAGCACGTGGCCGATTCCGGCCTCCACGCAGCTCTCCTTGAAGCCGGTCACATCTGTTTCGGCCATGCCGTACAGGGAACTCATCAGGATCGCATCGGCATTGGTCTCGACAGCGGCCCGGATGAACTCCTCCGGCGGGGTCAGGATGCCGAGCTCGACGACGTGAAAGCCAGCCTCGCGAAACGCGCGCGAAAGAATCTTGGTGCCGATGACATGCGCATCGCCCCCCACGGTTCCGGTGATCACTGTCGCTTGTTTCATGTCTCGGCACTTTCCTTTTCTAACTTCGCGCGTGGCGGCGGGATTGCCGCGCCGCACCGGCCCGCCGTCGCTGAACGCTGCCTGGGCACGCCCCACGACGGCCAACGGTTTTGACGATTATGAGTCATAATCCTTAGGAATGCAACACGCACCCTTCAACTCATTTCTGCAAGTGCCATCACGATGACTTCAACGGGCTGCAAAGTCCTGGTCGACATCGGCAGCACCTTCACCAAGGCGGTGGCGGTCGACATCGAACGCAAGGCGGTCCTTGCGACCGTCAAGGCGCCCACCAGCGCGGACACCGACGTGCGCATCGGCATCGACCAGGCGATGCGAGCCTTGCGGGGCGCGACCGGCGCCCGCGCGGGCACCGACGTCCTCGCGTGCAGCAGCGCCGCCGGCGGCCTGCGGATGATCTCGGTCGGCCTCGTGCCGCAGCTCAGCTCGGAAGCGGCGCGGCGGGCGGCGCTGGGCGCGGGCGCCAAGATGGTCGGTCACTACAGCCACGAACTCGGCGCTTGCGAGCTGGCTGCGATCGTCGCGTCGCGGCCCGACATCATCCTGCTCGCCGGCGGCACCGATGGCGGCAACCAGAAGGTCATACTTCACAACGCAGCGGCCCTGGCGGCTTCGGCGCTCCGGGTTCCGGTCGTGATCGCGGGAAACAGGTGTGCCCGCGACGAGATCGTGGCTCTTTTCTCCGGCACCGGCGTGCCTTTCAAGTGCGTCGACAACGTGATGCCGGAGATCGGCGTGCTGCAGGTCGACCCTTGCCGGCAGGCGATCCGCGAAGTTTTCATCGACAACATCGTGCATGCCAAGGGCCTGGACCAGGCGTTGTCATCGCTGGGCGGCATCGTCATGCCCACGCCGGCCGCGGTGTTGTCGGCCGCGGTCCTGCTGGCCCACGGGCACGGGACCGAGCCCGGCCTGGGCGAGATCGTCCTGATCGATCTGGGCGGGGCCACGACGGACGTGTATTCGGTGGCACGCGGCCAGCCCACGCGCTCCGACGTCACCCTGCATGGCCTGCCCGAGCCATTGGCCAAGCGCACGGTCGAAGGCGACCTCGGGGTGCGGCACAACCTGGACACGCTGATCGAGCTGTGCCGCGCGCGGGGCTGCGATACCGACCCGGCGATCGCCGCGGCGTTCCGTGCCCGCGTCCAGCGCATACCCGACAGCGCGGACGAACACGGGTTCGACGCCGCTCTGGCGAAGGTGGCCGTCGAGGTCTCGTTCGAACGCCACGTCGGCCGCGTGGAGACGCGTTACGGCGCGCACGGCGAAATAGCGGTCCAGATCGGGAAGGACCTGTCACGCGTCGCCACCGTCATCGGCACCGGCGGCCCCATCGTCCATGGAAGCAGCCCGGGCACCACGCTGCGGGGTGTTCTGGCCGGCAGCGGCGACCCCCGGTTGCTCAAGCCGGCAAGCGCAAGGCTGCTGCTGGACGAGAGCTATCTGATGTTCGCGATGGGGCTGCTCGCCGGCAGCCACCCCGAGCTGGCTCTTATGCTCATGAAACGCCACTTGCGCGAGCTCTGAAGCGGCCGGATCAAGACCCGCCGCTCAATTCCTCGTGTAGACCATCTCGCCCCCGACCAAGGTCAGATCGACCCGCAGGTCGCGCTGCAGGCCATCCAGCGGGTTGGAGCTCAACAGCACCAGATCCGCCGATGCGCCCGCCCGTAGGGTTCCGCGCTCATCCTCGGCCCGCATGGCGCGCGCCGCCTGGCGGGTGAACAGGCCAAGCGCGTCGACAGGGGCGATCGCCTGGTGCGGCGCCACTGGCGCGCCCTGGCGCGACAAGCGCGTCACTGCCGCACGCAGGCCGATCAGCGGATCCGGTGAAGCCACCGGTGCGTCGGAGCTTGCGGCCACATGGACGCCGCAGCGAAGGAACGTCGCCAGCGGGACCAGATGCCCTATGTCGCACGGCGCCACGGTGGCGAGATAGCGCTCCCCGCTGGCTTCGATGAAGGTCGGCTGCGCCACCACGGTGATCCCGGCGGCGGCGACGCGTCCAGCCAGCGCTGGAGGACACACCGAGGCGTGCTCGATGCGGTGCCGATGATCGGCTCGAGGCAGACGGCGCTGGGCGAATTCGACCGCCGCGCAGGCCGCCTCGATGGCCGCGGGTTCGACCGCATGCATCAGGACCTGGGCGCCGGCGCTGTGGATTCGCAGCACACGCTCCCGAAGCTCCGGCAGGGATGGATTGAGCCTCCCCGTCACCTCATGGATCGTCAATTTCACGCCGAGGACCGGTACCGCGCCGTCGCTGCGGCACAGGGACTGCCAGCCCTCGCCGATCTCCTCGAATGCGTCCCACCCCAACGCCATCGCAACGCGGACAGAGGCGCGCCGGCGCCGGAACATCTCGAGCCGCTTCAAACCGTTGCCGGGAGAGGTGTCATGGACGCAGGTCACACCGAAGCTCAGCAGCGCGTGCTCGGCGCAATCCAGCGCGCGATCGGCTTCATCCGCGTCCCATGCGGGGACGATCCCGGCCAGCTGGCGGTGCATGCCGAACAGCAGGCCGGTCGGCTCGCCGCTGGCCGGGTCGCGATCGATCAGGCCATCGACCGGGTCGCCCTGCTCGAGCAGCGCCGCCGCCCGCGCGAGCGCCGCACTGTTCAACAGGTGAGCGTGCCCGGACCGGTGCTCCAGCCGCACCGGGTGATGCGGCGACACCGCGTCAAGCTCAAGGCGCGTCGGGTGCCGGCCCTCGGCGAGCTGAAACTCATCGTAGCCCCGCCCCTTGACCCAGGCTCCCTCCGGCAAAGCCTGCGCAGCGTCCGCGACGGCCGCCTGCAACTGCGCGATGGAGCGCACGCGCGAAGGCCCGACGTCGAGTGTCGTGAGACTGCGCGCATAGGCCAGGAGATGACAGTGGGGGTCGATGAAACCCGGCAGCAAGGTGCGGCCCCCGCAGTCGAACTGCGGCACGCCGCGCCACCGCGGGCCAGCAGGCACCGCGCGATCCGACACGACGGCGATGCGCCCGCCAACCAGGCCTACGGACCGCGCCAGCGGCCGCAGCGGGTCCATGGTCTGCACCCGGGCATTGGCCAGCACCAGCTCGGGCGCGTCCATACACCTGCCTGTGTCGCGATTTGAACGCTGCAAACC
>JAMPXR010000131.1 GCA_023701085.1 Ramlibacter sp.
CACCGTCATGCAGCCCTCGGCGCTCAGCAGCCTGCGGCAGTCCGCATAGAAGGCGGCGCTGTCCAGCACCGGCGCCGCGGCCTCCTGGTCGTACAGGTCCACCTGCAGCGCGTCGACCTGAGGATTTGGGGTCGCAGACCCAACCCGCGAGTCATGATCGCGCTGCGATCGCGGCGCGTCGCGCCGCTGCGAAATTGGAGTCTGACCCCAATTTCTCGCGACCTCGGCGGCGTCGCCCGTGATCACCGACAGCCGTGCGTCGTCGGGCGGCAGCTTGAACCAGATGCGGCAGGCGGCGATCACCTGCGGATTGATCTCGATGGCGGTGGTCCTCATGCGCAGCTTGCGCCAGCAGAACTTGGTCAGCGCGCCGGCGCCCAGGCCCAGTTGCATGGCATGCCGCCTGGCCACCGTCGCCGGCTCCACGAACAGCAGCCAGGCCATCATCCGCTGCAGGTATTCGAGCTGGATGTCGAAGGGCTTGCCCATGTGCATGGAGCCCTGCACCCAATCGGTCCCGAGGTGGAGATAGCGCACATCGCCGAAGTCGGAGAAGTTCACTTCGGGCAGCTGGAGTGGGCCTTGCTTCACTGCCCCGGATTATGGCCGTGCGAGAGGCCCTGCCCTGCCGCCAGCAAGATCCCCAATTTCGGCAGCACCCGCGCCGCGTTGTCCGTGGTGGCCCGCGCCAGTTCGTCCGCCTCCATGCCGCGCAAACCCGCCAGCACGCGCGCGATGCGCGGCAGCTGCGCGGGCTCGTTGCGCGCCTGGGGCTGGCCGGCCGCGCGCTGGTCCGCCGTTCGGTACAGCCAGTGCGGCGGAATGTCGGGCGCGTCGGTCTCCAGCACCAGCGCCTGCAGCGGCAGGTCGGTGGCCAGGCGGCGCACCTGCAGGGCGCGCTCGAAGGTCACCGTGCCGCCGAACCCCAGGCTGAAGCCCAGCCGTACGAACTCTTGCGCCTGCTGCAGGCTGCCGTTGAAGGCGTGGGCAATGCCGCCCACGCCGGCACGGCGCAGGTGCTTGAGCAGCGCATCGGCGGAGCGCCGCACATGCAGAATCACGGGCAGGCCGTGGCGGCGCGCCAGCGAGAGTTGCTCGCGGTAAAAAAGTTCCTGGCGCTCGGCATCCAGTCCGGGCACGAAATGATCCAGCCCGATCTCGCCGACGGCCACCAGCCGCGGGTCGTCCCGCGCATCGGACAAGGCCCGGTCGAGCCGCTCCAGGTCCTCCATCCGGGCGCTGCCGGTGCGCATCGGGTGGACGCCCAGGGCGTAGCTGTCGCCGTGGCGATGAGCCAGTTCGCGCACCGCGCCGAAGTCATCCACCGCCACCGCCGGCAGCACGCAGTGCGCCACGTCGGCCGCGGCGGCGCGCGCGCGCACGGCGTCCGCATCGGCCGAGAATTCCGCCGCGTCGAGGTGGCAATGTGTATCAATCCACGCCGGCATGTCGGCATCATGCCCGAGAGCCGTCCTACCGTGCAGCCTCGCGCAAAGCGTGATACCGTGCGCTTTCGCTTTGTTGTTTTACCCGGTTCCCCGAATTTGTATAGGTGAACGAATGCGCAGGCCAGCCCTTTACAGCTCGAGCGGCTCGGGCAGGTCGGGACAAGCTGCTCCCGCGACCGCCACGCCTGAGCCTGCCCAAGCCAAGCCGGCGCCGGCGCGGCGTCTCTCCCGGTTTTCGATATCCGGCACCCGGCTCCTGTGGGCCGCCATCGCGCTGCTCGCGGCCGCCTTGGCCTACAGCATCCACCTGGGCCAGCAGCGCGACACGCGCAAGCTGACGCAGCAGGACATCAACGCGGCGGTGCTCAAGACGCTGGAGACGCAGGTGCTGCCCTCCGAGTACGCGAAGGCCTACGAGAACATCCGCCCGTCCGTCGTGCGCGTCGTGAGCTACGTGAAAAAGAGCCGGCTCAAGGACGACCCGGCGCGGGCCAAGTCCGGCGCCAAGCCCAAGCCGCTGGGCCCCGCGCCCGGCAGCACCGAGGAGTCGGCGCAGAACGAGGAAGAAGTCGAGAACGGCGTCGGCACCGGGGTCGTGATCATCGACAAGGGCATCATCCTGACCAACCTGCACGTGGTCTCGGGCGCCGACCGCATCAAGGTCGTGTTCGCCGACGGCCTGGAGTCCGGTGCCTCGATCACCGGCGTGCAGACCGAGAACGATCTGGCCGTGCTGCAGGCCAGCAAGATTCCGGACGACCTCATCGCGGCGACCATGCGCTCCACCGGCGACCTCGCACCCGGCGACAAGGTGGCCGCGGTCGGCTTTCCCTTCGGCATCGGGCCTTCGGCCTCGGGCGGCGTCGTCTCCGGCATGAAGCGGGCGTTCCGCTCACCCGAGGGCAAACAGGAAATGACCAACCTGATCCAGTTCGACGCGGCGGCCAATCCGGGCAATTCGGGCGGGCCGCTGGTCACCATGGACGGCGAGGTGGTGGGCATCGTCACGGCGATCCTCAATCCCACGGCGGCGCGCACCTTCATCGGCATCGGTTTCGCCGTGCCGATCGAAAACGCCGCCGCCGCCGCCGGCCTGCCGCCGTTCTGACGTCTTTCTCCCACTCCTTCCTCAAGCAACGACGAGCCCACCCGCCATGGACCCAAGCACCCACCAGGACAGCGCCACCGCCCAGTTGATGGAACAGATCCTCTACGAGGTCAAGCGCGTGGTGGTCGGCCAGGACCGTTTTCTCGAACGCGTGATGGTCGCCATGCTGGCCGAGGGCCACCTGCTGGTCGAAGGCGTGCCGGGACTGGCCAAGACGCTCACCGTCAAGACGCTGGCCAACACGATCCGCGGCCGCTTCAAGCGCATCCAGTTCACGCCCGACCTGGTGCCGGCCGATCTGGTGGGCACGCGCATCTACAACCAGAAGACCGGCGAGTTCAGCACCGCGCTGGGCCCGGTGTTCACGAACCTGCTGCTGGCCGACGAGATCAACCGCGCGCCGGCCAAGGTGCAGAGCGCGCTGCTGGAGGTGATGCAGGAGCGCCAGGTCACGATCGCGGGCGAGACGCACAAGGTGCCGAGCCCCTTCCTCGTGATGGCCACGCAGAACCCGATCGAGACCGAAGGCACCTACCCGCTGCCCGAGGCGCAGGTGGACCGCTTCATGATGAAGGTGCTGGTGGACTATCCCACGGACGAGGAGGAATTCGTCATCGTCGAGCGCGTCACCGGCCCGGCCGTGAACGTGGCCGCGGTCGCCACCACCGAGCAGCTGGCGGCCTTGCAGCAGGAATGCCGCCGCGTGTATGTCGACCCGTCGCTGGTGCAGTACGCCGTCAAGCTGGTGTCCGCGACCCGCACGCCGGAAAAGCACGGGCTCAAGGACATCGGCAAGTACATCACTTTCGGCGCCAGCCCGCGCGCCACGATCAACCTGACCGAAGGGGCCCGGGCGCTGGCCATGCTGCGCGGGCGCACCTACGCGCTGCCCGAGGACATGACCGACCTGGTGCCCGACGTGCTGCGGCACCGCCTCGTGCTGTCGTACGAGGCGCTGTCCGAAGGGCTGTCGCCCGACGCGCTGGTCGGCAAGATCATGACCAAGATCGCGGCGCCGCCCAGGCCGCTGGAACACGAAAAGCTCGTAGCATGACTCCCCCCCGAGGCGCCCCCGGCGCTTCCCCCCCGAGGGGGCGCCACCCGCGGCCCGGCGAAGCCGGTTCCGCGGTGGCCCCGATCGGTCCTCCCCGGGCAGAGACCGTACTGCGACGGCTGGAGTGGACTGTCATCCGCCGGCTCGACGGGCTGCTGCAGGGCGACTACCGCACGCTGCTGCGCGGCGCGGGGCTGGACCTGGCCGACCTGCGCGAGTACCAGCACCATGACGACGTGCGCCACATCGACTGGAACGTCACGGCCCGGCTGCAGGTGCCGCATGTGCGCGTCTTCACCGAGGACCGCGAGATGGCGGCCTGGTTCCTGGTGGACCTGAGCCCTTCCGTCGATTTCGGCTCCGGTGAGCAGCGCAAGCAGCACGTGTCGGCCGAGTTCGTCGCGGTGATCGCGCGCCTGCTCACGCGGCACGGCAACCGGGTCGGCGCGCTGCTGTACGGATCGGGCGTGGACACGATGATCCCCACGCGCGGGGGACGCCGCCATGTGCTGCACCTGCTGCACAGCATCCAGTCGCGCCCCGTGCTGGGCGAGCCGGGGACGACCCGGCTGCGCGAGCTGCTGGAGTCGGCCGCCGCGACCATCAAGCGGCGCTCCACGCTGTTCATCGTCTCGGACTTCATCAGCGAGCCCGGCTGGGAGCGGCCGCTGGCGCTGCTGGCGCAGCGGCACGAGGTGGTGGCGGTGCGCGTGCTGGACCCGCTGGAGCTGGACCTGCCCGACCTCGGCCTGCTGACCATGCGCGACTGCGAGACCGGCGAACAGCTGCTGGTGGACACCCACGACAAGGGCTTTCGCAAACGCTTCGCGCGCATCGCCGCGCAACGCGAAGCCGAGCTGCGCGAGGCCTTCGCGCGGGCCGCCGTGGACGCGCTGGAGCTGTCCACCGACGGTGAGCTGGTGGAGGCCGTCGTGCGCTTCGCCGACATGCGCAAGCGCCGCCTGCGGCTGGCCTCCGGCAGCATGCCGGCGCACCTGAGGCGCATCGCCTGAACCAAGAGGACGACTTCCATGAATTTCCTCTGGCCCGAATTCCTCTGGCTGCTGCTGGCGCTGCCGCTGCTGGCGCTGCTGTACCTCTGGCTGCTGCGGCGCAAGAAGAAGCTGGCGCTGCGCTATGCCTCGCTGTCGATCGTCAAGGAGGCGATGGGCGCGGGGCAGACGATGCGCCGCCACATCCCGCCGCTGCTCTTCCTGCTGGCGCTCGCGGCCATGCTGCTGGCGGCGGCGCGGCCCCACGCGGTCGTCACCCTGCCCTCCAACCAGCAGACCATCATCCTGGCGATGGACGTGTCGGGCAGCATGCGGGCCACCGACGTGCAGCCCAACCGTCTGGTGGCCGCGCAGAACGCCGCCAAGTCCTTCCTGGCCGAGCTGCCGCGCCACGTCAAGGTGGGCATCGTCGCGTTCGCCGGGTCCGCCCAGGTGGCGCAACTGCCCACGACCAACCGCGAAGACCTGGTGACGGCGATCGACCGCTTCCAGCTGCAGCGCGCCACCGCGACCGGCAATGCCATCGTCATCTCGCTGGCCACGCTGTTCCCCGACGCCGGCATCGACCTGCAGTCGCTGCAGACCGGGCGCGAGCGCCAGCGCGGCTTCGCGATCGACGCCGAGAAGAAGGAAAAGAAGGAGTTCACGCCGGTCGCGCCGGGCTCCTACTCGTCGGCCGCCATCATCATGCTCACCGACGGGCAGCGCACCACCGGCGTGGACCCGCTGGAGGCGGCCAAGATGGCGGCGGACCGCGGCGTGCGGGTGTACACGGTGGGCATAGGCACCGTGGACGGCGAAACCATAGGATTCGAAGGCTGGTCGATGCGCGTGCGGCTGGACGAGGAGACCCTGAAGGCGATCGCCAACAAGACCAGCGCCGACTACTTCTACGCCGGCACGGCCAACGACCTCAAGAAGGTCTACGAGACGCTGAGCTCGCGCCTGACCGTGGAGAAGAAGGAAACGGAAATCTCCGCGCTGTTCGCGCTGGCCGCCGCGGTGCTGGCGCTGCTGTCCGCCGGCCTGTCGCTGCTCTGGTTCAACCGCATCCTGTAGGCCGCGAGCCCTTGGCGGGGCGCCGTGCTTTCGAGGCCGTCGCGCGGGCGCCGAAGCGCGGCGCAGGGATATCCGGCGGGCCGCCAGCGCGCCGGGACGGGACTCAGTACACTGACGACGAACCCAAAAGAACTGCGCAATCCAGCGGCACGCTGAAAGGAACGAGCTCCCATGATGACCCCCGTGACGAAGAAGGACGTCTTCTACAGCGACATGCTGGTCCGGTTTTCGCACTGCGACCCGGCCGGGATTATTTTCTATCCCCACTATTTCGTGATGTTCAACGGCCTGATCGAGGACTGGTTCAATCACGCCCTCAAAGTCGACTACGCCAACTTCATCACCACGCGGCGGCTCGGACTGCCGATGGTCAATCTGGTCTGCGACTTCCTCAAGCCCTCGAAGATCGGCGAGATCATCACGCTGACCCTGAAGGTCGAGCGCATCGGCAAGAGCTCGCTCAAGCTCGAGGTCGGCGCGAATTACAGGGGCGAAGTGCGCTCGGCGGCGCACCTGACCGTCTGCGTCAATTCGCTGGAAACCGGCCGCGCCGTGCCCATCCCCGACGACCTGCGCGCGCGCCTGGAGGACTTCCAGCAGGGCCGGCTGTCCGTTCCCCGTCCCACGGAACTGCTGCACGAATGATGAAGTGCGCCGCGGGGTAGCGCGGGCCGTCCCGGGCAACCCGATCGCGCTGAAGCCGGGGAACGCCTCGGCGAACGGGTCGCCTGCTTCTCGTCAGGTTCCACATGAACTCTCCTCGGCTCAGCCCTGTGCGCCGAATGCCTCATGGAACGTGACCACCCCACGGGGCAGCGACGGCCCCAGTGGCAATGCCTGGAAGTAGCGCGCGGGCACATCCGGCAGCACCAGACGAGGTTCGGGCTTGAACCCGAAGCGCGCGTAGTACGACGGATCCCCCACCAGAAGGCAGCCAGCGGCGCCCCGCTCGCGCAAGCGTTGAAGCGCCGCCCGCATGAGCAGGCTGCCGATACCCATTCTCTGCAGGTCTGGCTTGACGGAAATAGGGCCCAGCCCATACCAGCCGGTCGAGCCGTCCGAAATGGAAACCGGCGATACCGCCACATGGCCCACGATGTCGCGGCC
>JAMPXR010000132.1 GCA_023701085.1 Ramlibacter sp.
AAGGGCGGGGACGCCGCCTCGCTCGTGGGCGGCATGGCCGCTGTGCTGCTGATCCTGGCGTCGCTGGCGACGCACGGCGCGCACAAGATGCTGGACGCCACGGCCGACCACGTCACCGAGGGCTTCGTGTTCGCCTTCCGCGCCATGGGTTCGGTGCTGCCGATCGCCGGCTTCTTCTTCCTGGGTGCCAGCGAAACCGCCGCCAGCATTTTCGGCCTGTCCGCCGACAAGACGCCCAGCCTGCTGTTCGAGCTGGTCAAGAGCGCGCAGGCGTGGATCCCGCACAACCAGTTTCTGGTGGGTTTCGGCATGATGATCGTCGGCATGATCACCGGCATCGACGGTTCCGGATTCTCCGGCCTGCCGCTGACGGGCGCGCTCGCCGGCGCGCTGGCGCCTGCTTCGGGCGTGCACGTGAGCACCTTGGCGGCGCTGGGCCAGATGGGGGCGGTCTGGACCGGCGGGGGCACGCTGATCGCGTGGTCGTCGCTGATCGCGGTGGCCGGTTTTGCCCGCGTGCCTGTGCTCGATACCGTGCGCGTCCTGACGCTCCCGGTGCTCACCGGCCTGGCCGCCGCCACGGTCTTCGCGGTGCTCTTCTTCTAGCGCTTTCCTGAAACGCTGCGACGCCGGCCGGCCGGGATTTTCCCCGCCGGCCGGCGCGTTTTCATGCGGTCACCGCCAGCCGCGGGGAGGGCACTTGTGCGCCTGCCATCCTTTTCCACGCGGGGCGCGGAAGGCCAAGCTGCGAACGTCGAACGCCCCATGAGGAACTTGACTGACAACAGGAATAAGCATCGTTTGCGCCAGCGACGCGCCGCCCCTACAGTCCATGCACATGTTCAGGAGGTGGCGGTGATGAATTCGAAGACGCTTGAAGAAACAGTCGATTGCCCCGTGGATGACCCGCGGCAAGAGATCGCCGCTGCATCGAGCATCCTCCGGCCCGCAGCCCGCAAGAAGGCAGGCGCGCCGGCCGCGATCGCGTCGGCCGACCTGGACCAGATGATGGCGCTTCACGGCTATCCCGACGCGGTACGCGAAATCGTGCAAGTCGAGCGCCTGCTGCCGCTGGGCCTGGTGAACCGGCTGCACGCGCTGTATCCGCAGCATTCGCGGCTCAAGCGCACCGGAGGGTTCCTGTTCCAGGATCAGGAGCGCTACACCGGCCTGAAAGGCTTTCGCGCCGTGGTCGACACCCTCAAGCGCAACGGCATCGACATCGGGTTCATACCGGCCCGTGAGCTCTTCGTCGAGGTCTACCGTTTCCTGGCGACCCGGCACACGCTCAACTGCATCGACTGGGACGATTACGAAAACGACTCCATCTACCAGCTGGTGATCCCGCAGCCCGGGATGATCGGCGACCCGGCGGTCGTCCAGGCGTACACGGCCGCGAAGACGGCGGCGCAGCGCACGGACATCGTCGAGTCCTACCTTCACCGCACCAATCCCCATGACGGCAACCAGCACCTGAACAAGCCCTGGTTCCAGAATGCCGAGGGCGGCGTCGAGATCCTCGAGGGCAGCCAGCACAAGTACCCGCAGTGCCAGCTGGTGTTCGACAAGACGACCCAGACCTGCTTCTCGTTCTGCACGTACTGCTTCCGCCACGCGCAGGTGCGGGGCGGCGAGGACATGTTCATCCAGGAGGACATCCGCCAGATCCACGACTACCTGCGGCTGCACACCGAAGTCACCGACCTGCTGATTACCGGCGGCGATGGCGGCTACATGCCCGTGGCCCGGCTGGAGCAGTACCTCCGCCCGCTCCTGGACGATCCCGCGCTGATGCACGTGCGCACCGTGCGGCTGGCCAGCCGCTCGCTCACGTTCCAGCCGGAGATGGTCCTCGGCCCCAAATACGAGCGCATGCTGGAGCTGTTCGACCGCTGCAGCGACCACGGCATCCAGCTGACCTGGATGGCGCATTTCTCCACGCCCAGGGAGGTGCTCAACATCAGCACCATCGCCGCCATCCGGCGCCTGCAGGCCCACGGGGTGATGGTGCGCAGCCAGAGCCCGATGATGAATCACATCAGCCTGTTCACCGATGAGAATGGCCAGGTGGACGTGGACCGCTCCGCGCAGAACTGGATCGACCTCGCCCTGGTCTTCGCGAGCCTGAAGATCGGCTTTCACTCCATGTACTGCGCGCGCCCGACCGGGGAGCACCACTACTTCACGGCGCCGCTGGCCGGCGTGGAAAAGGTGTTCAGCAAGATCTACCGCTCGCTGTCCTCGATCAACCGGCCGTCGCGCTACATTTCCATGACCTCGTCGGCGGGCAAGATTTCCATGATCGGCACCACCGAAGTGAACGGGGAAAAGCTGTTCGCGCTCAAGTTCACGGAGGGCCGCAACATGGAGTGGATGGACAAGGTGTTCCTCGCCCGATACGACGAGAAGCAGAACACGGTGGACCGGCTGCAGCCGCTCGAAGGCCAGGAGTTCTTCTACCGCGACGAGCTGCGGCAGATCGAAAGCGCGCTCACGGACGCCCTGAAATCCGTCTGAGCCGCGCAAGCGACGCATTGGACAAAGACCATGATCGACAAACGAGTAGCTTCACCCGCCAGCGCGGTGGCCGACATCGGCGACGGCGCCAGCGTGCTGATCGGCGGCTTCGGCGAAGCCGGCAGTCCGATCGAACTGATCCATGCCCTGATCGACCGCGGCTCGCGCAACCTCACGGTGATCAGCAACAACACCGGCAGCGGCCACGTCGGCCTCGCGGCGCTGATCGAAAACGGCCAGGTCGCCAAGATCGTCTGCTCCTTTCCGCGCACCGCCGGCTCCACGGTGTTCCCGATGCTGTACCGCGAAGGAAAGATCGAACTGGAGCTGGTGCCGCAGGGAACGCTGGCCGAGCGCATCCGCGCGGGCGGGGCGGGCATTCCGGCGTTCTACACGCCCAGCTCGGTGGGCACGCCGCTGGCCAAAGGCAAGGAAGTGCGCCGCTTCGGCGATGCCGAATACGTGATGGAGCAAGCCATCACCGCGGACTTCGCGCTGGTGAAGGCGCACCGGGCGGACCGCTACGGCAACCTCGTCTACCACAAGACCGCGCGCAACTTCGGCCCCATCATGTGCACGGCCGCGAAGACCTCGATCGTGCAGGTGCGGGAGACGGTCGAACTCGGCGGCATCGATCCCGAACACGTGGTCACGCCCGGCAACTTCGTCAGCCGGGTGGTCACGGTTCCCAATCCCGCGCACGAATCGCAGCTGGTCAAGGAAGGACGGTGCTATCCATGAGTGCTCCCAAAGGATGGACCCGCGACGAGATGGCGCGGCTCGTGGCGCTCGACATCCCGGACGGCGCCTACGTGAACCTGGGCGTCGGCATTCCGGAGCTGGTCGCGCAGTTCGTGCCCGCCGACCGCGAAGTCATCTACCACACGGAAAACGGGCTGCTCGGCATGGGACCGGCCCCGGCGCCCGGCGAAGAAGATCCCGAGCTGATCAACGCCGGCAAGAAGCCGGTGAGCGCCATCCCCGGGGCTGCGTACTTCCATCATGGCGACAGCTTCGCCATGATCCGGGGCGGCCATATCGACGTGTGCGTGCTGGGCGCGATGCAGGTTTCCGCGCGCGGCGACCTCGCCAATTGGTCCACCGGCGCCAACGACGCCAGCCCCGCGGTCGGCGGCGCGATGGACCTGGTGGCGGGAGTGAAGACCATCTACATCATCACGCAGCACACCACCAAGGAAGGCGAACCGAAGATCGTCGGCGAATGCACATATCCCTTGACCGGGCAACAGGTGGTGGACCGCATCTACACCGACCTGGCGGTGATCGACGTCACGCCGGCGGGCCTGGCCGTGCGCCAGCTCGCACCCGGTGTGAGCTTCGCGCAGGTGCAGGAGAGGACGGGCACCGCGCTGATCGCCCTGCCGGCTTTGCAACACCTGGAGAAGTGAGATGGATTCATCCGTTGCCATGGAGGCCGCCGCGCCGACGGCCAGCGAGGCGCTGTTCACCCGCGCGTGCAAGGTGATGCCGGGCGGCGTCAGCCGCAACGCGGTGCTGCGCAAGCCGCATCCGCTCTATGTCGTGAAAGGCGAGGGCTGTTACGTCACGGATATCGAAGGCGTGCGCCGCATCGACTTTTCCAACAACATGACCTCCCAGATCCACGGCCACGCGCATCCCCAAATCATGGCGGCGGTCGCGCAGCAGCTCACCAAGGGCACCGGCTTTTCCATGGCCACGGAGGCCGAGGTGCTGTTTGCGGAGCATATGACCACGCGATCGAGCGGCTTCGAGAAGATCCGGTTCGTCAATTCCGGCACCGAGGCCGTGATGTGCGCGCTCAAGGCTGCCCGCGCCTACACCGGCCGGGCCAAGATCGCCAAGGTGGAGGGCGCTTATCACGGCCTGTACGACTATGCCGAGGTGAGCCAGAACGCCAGCCCGGCCAACTGGGGCGACGCCGGGCATCCGGCCAGCGTGCCGGTCTCCTACGGCACCCCGCCGGCGGCGCTGGGCGACGTCGTGATCATCCCCTTCAATGATCCGGAGCGCGCGGTCAGGATCCTCGACGAGCATGCCGGCGAGCTCGCAGCCGTGCTGGTGGACCTGATGCCGCACCGCGTCGGGATGATGCAGGCATCGCCGCAGTTCGTGCGCGCCCTGCACCAGTGGACCCGCCAGGACGGCGCCCTGTTCATCGCCGACGAGGTGATTACCTTCCGTTCCAATTACGGCGGCGCGCAGGAGTGGTACGACGTGCGCCCCGACCTGACCTCCATGGGCAAGATGGTCGGCGGCGGCTTTCCCGTGGGCGCACTGGCCGGACGCGCCGAAGTGATGGACGTCATGGACCCGTGGCAGCCGAAGGTGCGGCTGCCGCTGTCGGGCACCTATTCGGCCAACCCGGTCACCATGGTGGCGGGGCTGGCGGCGATGAAGCTGTTCGACCGCGCCGCCGTGCAGCGACTCAACCAGTTGTCGGATCTGGCACGCAACCGGATCCGGGAGGCCATCGCGCTGGCGGACGTCCCGGCCTGCGTCACCGGCGCCGGGTCGCTGTTCCGCATCCACATGAACGCGCAAGCGCCGCGGGATTACCGCGGCGTGTATCCGAGCGAAGCGCAATCGCGTTCGCTCAAGGTGCTGCTGGACCATCTGGTGGCCAACGGCATCCTGATGATCGAGACCGGGTCCGGCGCGCTATCGACGCCGATGAGCGGAAAAGAAATCGACCACCTGTCCGAGGCCATGCTTGCGGGCTTGCGCAAGGTCAAGGCCCAACTTACCTGATAGACGCAATATGAGCTACGCATCCCAAGTCTCCGGCATCTTCGGCAAACTCGGCATCGAACTGCCGGATGCGGCAAGCGGCATCGAAGTTCGATCGCCCATCGATGGCAACGTCATCCTGGCCGTCCCGGCGAGCACGCAAGCCGAATTCAGCGCGAGCGTCGAGCGGGCGCAGGCATGCTTTCTCAAGTGGCGCAACGTGCCCGCCCCGCAACGCGGCGCGCTGGTGCGCGCCTTCGGCGAGAAGGTGCGGCAGCACAAGCCCACGCTGGGCCGCCTCGTCACGATAGAGACCGGCAAGATCCTCCAGGAAGGCCTGGGCGAAGTTCAGGAAGTCATCGACATCTGCGAATTCGCCCTGGGCCAGTCGCGCCAGCTCTACGGGCTGGCCATCGCCAGCGAGAGGCCCGATCACAAATTGCTGGAAACCTGGCACCCGCTGGGCGTGGTCGGCATCATCAGCGCCTTCAACTTCCCGATGGCGGTGTGGGCGTGGAACGCCGCGCTTGCACTGGTGTGCGGCGACACCCTCGTGTGGAAGCCATCGGAGAAGACGCCGCTGTCGGCGCTGGCGATCAACGGCCTGCTGCTGGCCGCCGCGCGCGAAAGCGGCGTCGATGCGGCAGGGCTGAGCGAGGTGGTGATCGGAGAACTCGATCTGGGCGAGGCGCTGGTGGCCCACCCCGGCGTGCGGCTGGTCAGCGCCACCGGCTCCACCGCGATGGGCCGCGCCGTGGGCGAGGCATGCGCCAGGCTGTTCAAGCGCTCGCTGCTGGAACTGGGCGGCAACAACGCCGCGATCGTCTGCCCGAGCGCGGATTCGCAGCTCGCCGTGCGCGCGGTCACCTTCGCGGCCGTGGGCACGGCCGGGCAGCGCTGCACCACCCTGCGCCGGCTGTTCGTGCATCGTGCGGGCTGCGCGCAATTCGTCAAGCGGCTGCTCGCCGCCTACGAGAACCTGCCGATCGGCAACCCGCTCCATGAAGGCACGCTCATCGGCCCGCTGATCGACCAGGGCATTTACGAGCGCATGCAGGCTGCGTTGCAGGCAGCGCGGGCGGCGGGTGGAACGGTGCATTACGGCGGCCGCATCGACGTGGGGCTGGGCGGGTTCTACGTGCGCCCCGCGCTGGTCGAGATGCCCGCGCAGACCGGACCGATGTGCGAGGAAACCTTCGCGCCCATCCTGTACGTGGTGCCCTACGACGGGCTGGACGAGGCGATCGAGTGGAACAACGCCGTCTCGCACGGCCTGTCGTCGGCGATCTTCACCCGTGACCTGCAGGAAGCCGAGACCTTCATCTCCGCGCGCGGCTCCGACTGCGGCATCTCCAACGTCAACATCGGCACCAGCGGCGCCGAGATCGGCGGAGCCTTCGGCGGCGAGAAGGACACCGGCGGCGGGCGCGAAGCGGGTTCCGACGCATGGAAGAACTACATGCGCCGCGCCACCAACACCATCAACTACGGCACCAGCCTGCCGCTCGCACAGGGGATCAGGTTCGAAGTATGAACGC
>JAMPXR010000133.1 GCA_023701085.1 Ramlibacter sp.
CCTCCCCCACTTCGCCGTCAGACACCGGGTCGCCGGTGCCGGGCCGCACGATCTCGACGATGATTTCCTCGTCGAGCACCAGGCCTTCGCGCGAGCGCGTTTCGTAGGCGATCAGGCCCACGTCCGCCGTCGCATAGCTCTGGTAGGCGGCGACCCCGCGGGCGGCGAACCAGTCGCGCAGGCTGGGCGGCAAGGCTTCGCCGCCGGTCAGCGCCTTGCCCATGCTGGAGACGTCCGCCTGCGACTCGGCGGCCTTCTCGATCAGGATGCGCAGGAAGCTCGGCGTGCCCAGGTAGGCCGTGGGCCGCAGTTCGGCGATCGCCTGCACCTGCTGCTCGGTCTGGCCCACCCCGGCCGGGAAAACGGTGCACCCCAGCGCATGGGCCCCCGACTCCATGATGAACGCGCCGGGCGTCATGTGGTAGCTGAACGCGTTGTGCACCAGGTCGCCGGCGCGGAACCCCGCGGCGTACATGGCGCGCGCGGCGCGCCAGTAGTTCGGCGTGGCCGCGTCGGGTTCGTAGATCGGGCCCGGCGAGGCGAAGATGTGCGGCATCGCGGGTCCGCGCGCGAGCGCGGAAAAGCCGCCGAAGGGGTCGCGCGGGCGCGCCGCCTTCTGGCGCTCCAGCAGTTCGGGCTTGCGCGTGACCGGCAGCCTGGCCAGGTCGGCGCGCGAGGTGATGGCGCGCGCGTCCACGCCCTCGAGGATTTCGGCGAAGGCCCGCGCTTTCTCCTGCGCATGCGCCACCTGCCGCGGCAGTGCGGCCATCAGCTGGGTCTCGCGCTGCGCCGGCTCCCGCGTCTCCAGCGTGTCGTAAAAGTCGCTCATCGAATTCCCTTGGTTACGTGCACGGGCGTTTCCGGGGTCATGCCAGCCAGCGCTTGCGCCGCTTGTAGCTCTTGACATCCCGGAAGCTCTTGCGCTCGCCGCCGCCCACGCCGAGGTAGAACTCCTTGACGTCTTCGTTCGTCGCCAGCTCGGCGGCCGGCCCGTCCATCACGACCCGCCCGCTCTCCATGATGTAGCCGTAATCCGAGTACTTCAGCGCCATGTTGGTGTTCTGCTCGGCCAGCAGGAAGGTGACCTTTTCCTTGGCGTTCAGGTCGCGCACGATCTCGAACACCTCCTCGACGATCTGGGGCGCCAGGCCCATCGAGGGTTCGTCGAGCAGCACCATGCTCGGGTTGGCCATCAGCGCCCGGCCGATCGCGCACATCTGCTGCTCGCCGCCGGAGGTGTACGCCGCCTGGGCGTTGCGCCGCACCTTGATCCGCGGAAAGTAGGTGTAGACCTTCTCCAGGTTGGCCGCGATCTCGGACCTGTTCGTGCGCGTGTAGGCGCCGGTCAGCAGGTTTTCCTCGATGGTGAGGTGGGCGAAGCAGTGGCGCCCTTCCATCACCTGCACGACGCCGCGCTGGACCAGGTCCGATGGTGAGAGGTCTTCGATGCGTTCGCCGCGCAGTTCGATCGATCCCTTGGTGACCTCGCCGCGCTCGCCCTTGAGCAGGTTGGACACCGCGCGCAGCGTCGTGGTCTTGCCCGCGCCGTTGCCGCCCAGGATGGCGACGATGCCGCCTTCCGGAATCTGCAGCGACACGCCCTTGAGCACGAGGATCACATGGTTGTAGATGACCTCGATGCCGTTGACGTTCAGAACGATGT
The DNA here is from genome assembly GCA_023701085.1 of Ramlibacter sp. Taxonomy (GTDB): domain Bacteria; phylum Pseudomonadota; class Gammaproteobacteria; order Burkholderiales; family Burkholderiaceae_C; genus Ramlibacter. The sequence continues at coordinate 1,664 of JAMPXR010000133.1, forward strand.
TCTTGGAGTCCATGTGTAGCCCTTGCCTTCGCCAATCGAAAGAACTGGCACAGCTCTTTCGGCTGGCGGCTCTCGCGAGCCGCCGTTCCCAACCGCCGGCGTTCCCCCGGCGAAGCGGGTCCTCCTGGACCCGCTACCCCTCCCGCTTGGCGGAAGGGGCCCGGGGAGGGTGCCGTCAGGACTGGCAGTCCTGCGGCGTGCGGCGCGTGAGCTTCTTCTCCGACGCGTACTTGTCGGCCGCTTGCCTGATCATCGGCTTGAGCACCTGCTCGTCGGCCTGGTACCAGTCGGACGCGAACTCCCACTTGGAGCCGTCCCAGGTGTGGATGCGCGCCCAGCTCGGACCCATGTGGTCCTGGCACGAGGTGCTGAACGGGCGCATCACGCCGCCAAAGCCGAGCGCGTCCAGCTTCTTCTGGTCGAGGCTCAGGTTTTCCAGGCCCCATCGCACCTGCTCGGTGGTCATCACCTTGCCTTTGCCGAAGCGCTCCTGCGCGCGCCGCACGGCTTCCACGCCGAGCATCTGGATGATCAGGCCGCGCATGTACAACACCTGCCCGACTTCATCCTTGGGGCCGCTGCCCTGACCCTTGTCGTGCACGTGTTTGATGATGTCCTGCACGACCTTGGAGTTGCGCTCGGCGCCATGCTGCAGCGCCAGCGCGTTGTAGCCCTTGGCGCCGGCCCCGATGTCCCTGACGTCCGGCTCGGCACCCGACCACCAGACGCCGTACATCTTCTCGCGCGGGTAGCCGGTTGCCTGGGCTTCCTTCAGGGCCGTGGAGTTCATGACGCCCCAGCCCCACAGGAACACGTAGTCGGGCCGCGCCTGGCGGATCTGCAGCCAGGTGGCTTTCTGCTCTACGCCGGCGCCCGGCACCGGCAACAGCTGCAGGTCGAAGCCGTGCATCCTCGCGCGCTCCTGGAACAGCGGGATCGGCTCCTTGCCGAACGGGCTGTCGTGGTAGACGAGGGTGATCTTCTTGCCCTTGAGCTTGTCGAGCCCGCCCTCCTTCTTGCCCAGGTGCTGGATCAGGATGTCCGCGCCGGTCCAGTAGCTGCCCAGGATCGGGAAGTTCCACTTGAACACGCCGCCGTCCTGCGACGCCGCCAGGCCGTAACCCACGGTCAGCATCGGCATCTTGTCGCCCGGTGCCTTGTCGGTCAGCGCGAACGTGATGCCGGTGGACTGCGGGTCGAACAGGGTGTTGGTCTTGCCCTTGAGCCGCTCATAGCACTCGACGCCGCGGTCCGTGGCGTAGGCTGTTTCGCATTCTTCGTACGTGAGCTTCACGCCGTTGACGCCGCCGTCGCGCGCGTTGATCATTTTCAGGTAGTCCTGCTTGCCGTTGGCCCAGGGCGTTCCATTCGGCGCGAACGCGCCCGTGCGGTAGACCAGCAGCGGAAAGAACTGTTCCTTTGCCTGCGCATAGGCGGCGCTGGTCACTGCGCACGCGCTGGCCGCCAGCACGGCGGCGGCGATCGCGAATCGGGAAGGCTTCATGGTGTCTCCTTGTGGTGAAAGTTAAAGCGCTCGGGGAAAAGTGAATCAGTGCGGGAAGGGCCACAACCTCAGCTTCTGCTTGCCGGTGGACCAGAGCTTGGCCAGGCCGTGCGGCTCCACGATCAGGAACCAGACGATGAGCGAGCCGAAGATCATGAGTTCCACGTGCGCGGCCGTAGCCGTCGAGATGTTCACGCCGCCGGCGTGGCCCAGCACCGGCAGGAACTGGTTGAGCGCGATGGGCAGCACCACGATGAAGGCGGCGCCGAAGAAGCTGCCCATGACGGAACCCAGGCCGCCGATGATGACCATGAACAGCAGCTTGAAGGACAGGTCCACCGAGAATGCGGCGGGCTCCCATGAGCCCAGGTAGATGAAGCCCCACAGCGCGCCCGCGACGCCGATGATGAACGAGCTCACGGCGAACGCGCTGAGCTTGGCGAACATGGGACGGATGCCGATCACGGCGGCGGCCACGTCCATGTCCCGGATGGCCATCCATTCGCGCCCGATCGCGCTGCGCACGAGGTTCTTGGTCAGCAGCGCGATCACCACCAGCAGCGAAAGGCAGAACAGGTACTTGGACACAGGGCTTTCGATCGGCCAGCCCAGCACCTGCAGCCCGGCCACCGACACCGAGCCCGAAGACGAATCGTTGGTGAACCACTTGATCCGCAGGAACATCCAGTCGCTGAAGAACTGCGCGGCCAACGTGGCGACGGCGAGGTAAAGGCCCTTGACGCGAAGGCTGGGCAGCCCGAACAGGATGCCGAAAGCGGTGGCGCACAGCCCGCCGAGCACGATGGCCGCGAGCACCGGCATGCCGGGAATGCGCACGAAGAAGTTGTAGGCGGCGTAGGCCCCCACGGCCATGAACGCACCGGAGCCGAGCGAGATCTGGCCGCAATAACCCACCAGCACGTTTACGCCGAGCGCGGCGAGCGACATGATGAGGAACGGGATGAGGATGGCGCGGAAGAGGTATTCGTCCGCCAGCAGCGGGACGCCGGCGAACGCGAACACCACCATCAGCAGGATCAGGTAGCGGTCCTGCTTGATGCCGAAGATCTGCTGGTCCTGCCGGTAGGTCGTCTTGAACTGTCCGTTTTCGCGATAGAGCATGTCAGTATCCGATCAACGATTCTTCTGCTCGCGTGTTTCAAACGCGATCAATGATCTTCTCGCCGAACAATCCTTGCGGGCGGACCAGCAGGAAGCCGAGCGCGAGCACGTAAGCGAACCAGATCTCGATGCCGCCGCCCACGAAGGGGCCGAGGTAGACCTCCGAAAGCTTTTCTCCCACACCGATGATCAGGCCACCCACGATGGCGCCGGGCACCGACGTCAGCCCGCCCAGGATCACCACCGGCAAGGCGCGCAGCGCCACCGTGGTGAGCGAGAACTGCACCCCCATCTTGCTGCCCCAGATCATCCCGGCGACCAGCGCCACGACGCCGGCAACGCACCAGACGATCACCCAGATGCGGTTCAGCGGGATGCCGATCGACTGCGCCGCCTGGTGGTCGTCGGCCACCGCGCGAAGCGCGCGCCCGGTCGGGGTCTTCTGGAAGAACAGGGTGAGCCCGGCCACCAGCACGGCCGCGATCAGCGCTGCATAGAGGTCTTCCTTGTTGATCAGGATGCCGCCCTGGAAGATCGACTCGAAGGCCATGATCGGCTCCTTGGGCATGCCGATGTCGATCTTGTAGATGTCCGAGCCGAACATGCTTTGCCCGATGCCCTCGAGGAAGTAGGTGATCCCCAGCGTCGCCATCAGCAGGGTGGCCGCCTCCTGGTTGACCAAGTGCCGCAGCACCAGCCGCTCGATGATCCACGCCGTGACGAACATCAGGACGCCGGCGGCAGCGAAGGCGGCGAGGTTCGCCACCAGGGCGTTGTCGATGCCGGTGTACGTCGGGAACCACTCGGCGAAACGGGCCATCGCGAGCGCCGCGAACAGCACCATCGCGCCCTGCGCGAAATTGAACACGCCCGATGCCTTGAAGATCAGCACGAAGCCGAGGGCGACCAGCGAATACAGCATGCCGGCCATCAGGCCGCCCAGCACCGTTTCAAGAAAGAATCCCATGGTCGCTATCCCTTAATGCGAGGTGCCCAGGTAGGCCTTGATCACGTCCGGATTGCTGCGGACTTCGTCCGGCGTGCCGTCGCCGATCTTCTTGCCGTAGTCCAGCACCACGACCCGGTCGCTGATGTCCATCACCACGCCCATGTCGTGCTCGATCAGCACGACGGTGGTGCCGAATTCGTCGTTCACGTCCAGCACGAAGCGGCACATGTCCTGCTTCTCCTCGACGTTCATGCCGGCCATCGGCTCGTCCAGCAGCAGCACCTGCGGCTCCATCGCCAGTGCCCGGCCCAGGTCCACGCGCTTTTGCAGGCCGTAGGGCAACTGCCCGACCGGCGTCTTGCGGTGCGCCTGGATCTCCAGGAAGTCGATGATGTGCTCGACGAATTCGCGGTGCCGCGTCTCCTCGCGTTCGGCCGGGCCGATGCGCAGGGCTTGCAGCAGCAGGTTGCTCTTGATGCGCAGGTTGCGCCCGGTCATGATGTTGTCCAGCACGCTCATGCCCTTGAACAGCGCCAGGTTCTGGAAGGTGCGGGCCACGCCCATCACCGCCACCTGGTGGCTGTTCATGTGCCTGAAGGTGCGGCCGCGGAAGGTGATCGAGCCCTGCTGCGGCTGGTACACCCCATTGATGCAGTTGAGCATCGAACTCTTGCCGGCGCCGTTGGGGCCGATGATGGCGCGGATCTCGTGCTCCTTCACGTTGAAGGAGATGTTGCTGAGAGCCTTGACGCCGCCGAAGCTCAGGGAGATGTCCTGGATGTCCAGGATCACCTCGCCCGTCTCGTGCGCCGGCGCGATCGGCTGGTTGGCGCTGGTCTGTTCGACCAGGCGCGCGGCCGTTTCCGGATTCAGCGCTTCGACGGCTGCCGTGCGCAGGGTGATGGTGCTCATGGGATGTCCTCCGGACGGCTCAAGCCGCTGCTTTCACGGGGCTGAAGGTGCGGGTGTCGACGATCTTGAGCGTCGCCGCCACGCTCCCGGTGCGCCCGTCCTCGAACTTGACCTGCGTTTCGATGTACTGCTCGGTCTTGCCGCCGTAGAGCGCATCCACCAGAACGCTGTACTTCTCGGCGATGAAGCCGCGCCGGACCTTGTTGGTGCGGGTGAGCTCGCCGTCGTCGGCGTCCAGTTCCTTGTGCAGCACGAGGAAGCGGCTGATCTGCGAGCCGGCGAGGCGCTCATCGGCCGCCAGGTCGGCGTTGACCTTCTCCACGCAATCCTTCACCAGTTCGTAGACCTCGGGCTTTTGCGCCAGGTCGGTGTAACCCGCATAAGGCAGGTTGCGCCGCTCCGCCCAGTTGCCCACCGCCTCGAAATCGATGTTGATCATGACGCAGACTTTTTCGCGCTGGTCGCCGTACGCCACGGCTTCCTTGATGTAGGGGAAGAACTTGAGCTTGTTTTCCACGTACTTGGGCGCGAACATGGCGCCGTCGTTGGCGCCGCCCTTGATGCGGCCCACGTCCTTGACGCGGTCGATGATCTTCAGGTGGCCGTGCGCGTCGAGAAAGCCGGC
>JAMPXR010000134.1 GCA_023701085.1 Ramlibacter sp.
GAGTCGTACTGGTTGGCCTCGGTGGGATACAGGCCCGCGAAGACCTGCGGCTGGATTTCCTTGAATCCGGGCAGGGGTTCGGTGGCCGTGAAGGCCGCGCCGCCCGTCCCCGGCTTGATCAGGGTGACCGTGTCCCCGACCTTGGCGGCCTGCAGTTCCTTGATGCCGGCGATGATGTAGCCCACCTGCCCGGCTTCCAGGGCGTCGCGCGGCTCGTTGGCGGGCGTGAACACGCCCAGGTTGTCCGCGTCGTAGGTGGCGCCCGTGGCCATGAGCTTGATCCGGTCACCCTTTCCCAGCCGCCCGTCCACCACCCGCACCAGCATCACGACACCGACATAGCTGTCGAACCAGCTGTCGATGATCATCGCGCGCAGCGGCCCCCGCGCGTCGCCGCGCGGCGCCGGAATCCGCTCGACGATCGCCTCCAGGATGTCGTCGATGCCCATGCCGGTCTTGGCCGAGCACGGGATCGCGTGCGTCGCGTCGATGCCGATCACGTCCTCGATTTCCGCCTTGGCGTTCTCGGGGTCCGCCTGCGGCAGATCCATCTTGTTGAGTACCGGCACGACCTCGACGCCGAGATCCAGTGCCGTGTAGCAGTTCGCGACCGTCTGCGCTTCCACGCCCTGACTGGCGTCGACCACCAGCAGCGCGCCCTCGCATGCGGACAAGGAACGCGAGACCTCATACGAGAAGTCAACGTGACCGGGTGTGTCGATCAGATTGAGGTTGTAGACCTGCCCATCGCGCGCCGTGTAATGCAGCGACGCGGTCTGCGCCTTGATGGTTATCCCACGCTCCCTTTCCAGATCCATCGAGTCGAGCACCTGCTCTTCCATCTCTCGATCCGACAGCCCGCCACAACGTTGAATCAAGCGGTCCGCAAGCGTCGACTTGCCATGATCGATGTGCGCGATGATCGAGAAGTTTCTGATGTGATTCATCAACGGGAACGCTTAAGTGATTGAATTCAAACGGCGCAGAAAAGAAAAAAGGGCGCGTCGACTGGTGACGCGCCCTAAACCAACAATCTATGGCAACTGCGATAGTTGGAGCTTCATTGTAGGCAAAAAGCCCAGGGCGTACAGCCGTATGCAAGGCCGGATGAGGTCGTTGCAGCGCAGCAACACGGAACTTATATACAGCTTATCAACAAGCTTTGAGGATGAGCTTTTGGACAACTTGTGGGCGATCTGTGGATCGGCTGTGCAGGGTGGCAGTTCATCCCGTATGGTGGTTTCGGTACTTTTCGATATGCCCCTAAACTCCGATCGGGTGGCAGGATTCTATCCAAAAACGTCATTAGCTCTCGATAGAAAGTTAGCGTTCGCAAACTTTAAGCGGACTTCCGTCCCGGAAAAAATTTTTCGTCCCGCGTGCGTTTTTGGTCACGGCCATAAAGAAAGCCCCAAACCCGACCACGGGCTGGGGCTTTACGCACGGTGTCCGGCGCCGGACTACCCGCGAGCCGGGCGAATCAGCGCATAGGTCGCCAGTTCGCCGCGCCGCACGAGCACCGGGATCGGTTTGGTCTTGTCGACCTTCGCCACTGCCGCGTCGAACTCCCTGACGCTGCCGATCTCCGTGTTGCCGATGGCCACGATGATGTCGCCCTCGCGAATGCCGGCACGCGCGGCGCCCTCGGCCACGGCGTCCACCTTCACGCCGCCTTTGAGCTTGAGCTCCTTCTTCTGCGCGTCCGTGAGTTCGCTCACCGACAGGCCCACGAGGATGGCGGCGGGAGACCCCTTCGCCTTTTCTTCCTTCTCGGCGACGCGGCGCACCGGCTTCTCGGGCTCGAACTCGGCGATGGTGACGCCCAGGTCCTTGGAGCCGCCGCGCCGGAACACGGTCATCGTGCTGCGGGTGCCGGGCTTGATGTTGCCCACCAGGCGCGGCAGGTCGGTGGCCTTCTCGATGGCCTTGCCGTCGAAACGCACGATGATGTCCCCGGCCTCGACGCCGGCCTTGTCGGCGGGTGAGCCGCTTTCCACGCTGCGCACCAGCGCGCCCTGCGCCTTGCCCAGTCCGATGGATTCGGCCACGTCCTTGGTCACCTGGTCGATCTGGACCCCGATGCGGCCACGCGAAACGCGGCCGGCGGGCGAGCGCAGCTGTTCCGCCACGCGCATGGCCTCGTCGATCGGGATGGCGAACGAGATGCCCATGAAGCCGCCGGAGCGGGAATAGATCTGGCTGTTGATCCCCACCACCTCGCCGCGCATATTGATCAGCGGCCCACCTGAGTTGCCCGGGTTGATCGCCACGTCGGTCTGGATGAAGGGAAGGTAGTCGCCGGTGTCGCGCTGCTTGGCGCTCACGATCCCGGCGGTCACCGTGTTCTCGAGGCCGAACGGGGAGCCGATGGCCATCACCCATTCGCCCACCTTCAAGCGGCCGATGTCGCCGATCCTCACGGCGGGAAGGCCGGTGGCGTCGATCTTGATCACGGCAACGTCGGTGCGCTTGTCGGGCATGCCGATCACGCGGGCCTTGAACTCCCGCTTGTCCGGCAGGGTGACCATCACCTCTTCCGCGCCGTCGACGACGTGCGCGTTCGTCATCACGAAACCATCCTGCGTCAGGATGAAGCCCGAGCCCACGCCGCGCGGCTGGTGCTCCTCGTCCTGGGGCGGGCGGTTCGGACGCGGGCCTTGCCGCGGCACGCCGGGCAGGGGCTGGCCGAAGAACCGCCGGAAGAACTCCTGCATCTCCTCATCCATGCCGCCCGGCGCGGCACTGCTCCCGCCGCGGGCGCGTTCGATGGTGCGTATGTTCACGACGGAAGGTCCGACCTGTTCCACCAGGTCCGTGAAATCCGGCAAGGACCTGCCCTGCGCCACGACGGGCTTGGCGGGCATCAGCGCCACGGTGCCCGCGATCGCCAGCGCGGCTGCCAGCGCGCAGGCACGCAGTTTCTTCCAATCGATTCTTAGCATGTCGGCCTTTCAATCAGAGACATAAACCTGAGAACAATTTGCGGTGAAATGGTTCGCGGCGGCCGGGTTCGCGCCATCGCCCGGTCCGGGCAAACGTGGGCTACCTGCGCCGCTCGAGGTTCTGCGCGAAGGCCTTCAGGGTCTGCGCGGGCACTTCGCCCACGGCCGTGAGCCACCAATCCTGGATCCGGCGCGTCAGCGTCTGCGTGGCCCCGCTCGAGAACAGGCCTTCCTGCACATGCCGCTGCCGGTCGTAGGTCTCGACGAACAGGGAAACCGCCGCCAGGCCGTCGGAGAAGATCCATTGCATGGTCCCTTCGGCCGCATGCGCTCCGGCGGCCGGCCTGCGGTAGCAATTGACCGGCTTGAAGCCCGCCACCGCCGACCTCAGCTGCCAGCCTTCGGAGGCGGCATTGATCTTGACCGCCTCGACCCTGTCGACACGCCAGCCCTCGGGCACGGCCATCATTCGGCTGAGCTTGTCGACGCGCACGGGCGCGTCCAGCTGCAGTTCGGAAAAGGCTGCCTGCTCCAGCACATTGCCCTCGGCGTCCATGGTCTGCAGCTTGACGACCAAGCCGGTGCGCCGCTCGCTCCAGATGCGGTAGCCGAACCTGAGGTTGTCCTTCGGGGCGAGCTCGACCACCTCGGTTTCGAAGCCGGCGACGCGGTCCGCGCCCGCGGGGCGGGCGGCGTAGAAATCCGGGATCGCCGTGTCGTTCGACTTCAGCAGTCCCGGAAACAGGCCCAGCGATTCGCGCCTTTCGATTCGGGCCACGCGGCTGTCCGGCAGCAAGGTCACGACCTCGTCGTTGCGGCGGAAGATCGAGCGCGGCGCGCCAGTCAGCGATTCCACGCGTTCCACCTGCTGCTCGCCGTTGCAGGCGTGCCAGATGCGTGCGCTGGCCATGGCGCCGGTGTTCGAGGACACAACCAGGGTGCCCATGTAGTTGCGCAGCCGCGAGGCTTCGTGCATGCGCAGCAGCCAGTCGCCGACGCTGCGCTCGGACGACCTGCCCGCTACCGGCGCGGCCGGGTGCTGTGCGGCCGGCCCCGGCTGCCCGATCTGGGCGTGCGCCACCCCGGCCATGGCGGCGAGGCAAACTGCGGCCATATGGCGCGCCGAGACGATGTTGCGTGGCCTCACCCGGATTTCCATGCGCCCCAGCCGGCCGCGTTAGCGGGCGGGTCCCTCGAAGGTGGCATTGCGCAGGAAACCGGCCGGCATCTGCAGGGCCGAAGCGCCGCCGAGCTGGCGGTGCGCGGCCAGGAATTCGTCCAGCCGCGGATCGCGGATCATGACGCCGCGCTCGGTGCCGGCCAGGACGGTTGACGGCTGGGCATTGGCCAGCTGGGCTTCGGCCCCTTTGCCGGCGAAACCGGCGAACAGCGTCCATCCGACGGCGGCCATCGCGGCCAGCGATGCAAACCCCGCCACCAGTTTCCAGCGGAAAGCGGCATCGTTGGCCGCCACGCGCCGCTCGTGGAAAGGTTCCCCGGCCGGCGCGGCCACGACCCGCGGGCCCGGCGTTCCCGCGATGCGGGGCTGCTCCTGCTTCAGCCGCGATTGCAGCCGCTCCAGGAACGCCGCCGGAAGCGCGCCGGCCGTGAATTCCCCGCCGCGCAGCACGTCGCCGATCAGGTGATACGTGTGCCACGCCTCGAGCGCCGCGGGATCGCCAGCCGCGGCCTCGACGCCACGCGCGAAGTCCTCGCCCCGCAACTGTCCGTCCGCCATCGCCGAAATGAGTTCCTGCGTCTGCAACTTGTCCATCACATCACCTCGAACCTGTGCGCCGCCCTACCAGCGCTTGCCCGACTGGCTTTCCAGCAGGGGCTTGATCCTGGCCGAAATCGCCTCGCGCGCCCTGAAGATGCGCGACCGCACGGTGCCGATCGGGCAATTCATCACTTCGGCGATCTCTTCGTAGCTCAACCCCTCGATCTCGCGCAGGGTCACCGCCTGGCGCAATTCCTCGGGCAGGGCCTCCATGGCCGAGTTCACCGCCGCGGCAATTTCCTTCGCGGCCAGCACCGTTTCGGGCGTTTCCGCGCTGGTTAGTTCATTCTCCACGGCGGAAGTTTCATCCTCCTCCTCGCCCCCGCGCATCGCGTTCTCCGACACCAGGGGGTCGCGCTTGAGGTCGCCCAAGGCCTTTTTCGCGGTGTTCACGGCGATCCGGTACAGCCAGGTGTAGAACTGGGCTTCGCCGCGGAACTGGGACAGGGCCCGATAGGCCCGGATGAAGGTTTCCTGCGCGATGTCCTCGACGAGGTCGGTGTCGCGGACCATGCGCCCGATCAAGCGTTCGATGCGCCGCTGGTACTTCAGCACCAGCAGCTCGTACGCCTTCTGGTCGCCCGCCACCGTGCGCTCCACCAGCATCAGGTCGGTGTCGGCGTGTGTCGGGGGGGCACCGTGGGGCGTCTTTGTCATGGTTTCGCCGCGGAGGGGCGCGCGCCGGGCAGCGCTTGGGGTCTGGCGCGGGAATATACCGCACGGCGCAGCTCATCCCAGCGTTCCGCGGCGCGCGAACGATCCAGCCAGAACCATTGCGTCTGCCGGCCTGAAGTCCAGCGAAGCAAGAGCGAGCGCTGCAGGTCGATGCCGACCTCCACGGCGCCGGCCTGCGCGAGCCGCCCGCCCGACCAGGTCCAGGATTCGCCGTCCCAGGACAGCGTGCCCTGGGCGCTGTGCCACCAGCGCCATGCGGCGAAGGCTGCGGCCAGGGCGAGCACGGCGCATGCGCCGCCAAGACGCCAGCCGGGGGATGGGGACTGGAGCCACCACGACGCGGTCGCCGCCGCGCCCAGCAGCAGGGCGACCAGCAAGACGGCCGCCATGAATCGCGAGCGCCCCAACGGGTAACTCACCGATGGGGCGCTGTGCATTGAATGGCCGGCCTCAAGAGCGAATCGAATTCCCCGACGGGTTCAGCCGAGGCGCTTGAACACGAGTGTGCCGTTGGTGCCGCCGAAACCAAAGTTGTTCTTCATGGCGACATCGATCCGCATGTCGCGCGCCGTGTTGGCGCAGTAATCCAGGTCGCACTCCGGGTCCTGGTTGAAGATGTTGATCGTGGGCGGGCTCTTCTGCTCGTGGACGGCCAGCACGGTGAACACCGACTCGATGCCGCCGGCGCCGCCCAGCAGGTGTCCGGTCATCGACTTGGTCGAGTTCACCACCAGCTTCCTCGCGGCGGCATCCCCGAACGCGGCCTTGACCGCGTTCGTTTCGTTCAGGTCGCCCAGTGGCGTGGACGTGCCGTGGGCATTGAGGTAGTTCACCTGGCCAGCGTCGATGCCGGCATTGCGCAGGGCGTTGACCATGGAGCGGCGCGGCCCGTCCACGTCCGGGGCCGTCATGTGGTAGGCGTCCGCGCTCATGCCGAAGCCGGCCAGCTCCGCGTAGATCCTGGCCCCGCGGGCCTTGGCGTGTTCGTACTCTTCCAGCACCAGCACGCCGCTGCCCTCGCCCAGCACGAAACCGTCCCGGTCCTTGTCCCAGGGCCGCGACGCCGCGGCGGGATCGTCATTGCGCGTCGACAGCGCCCGCGCGGCCGCGAAGCCGCCGATGCCCAGCGGCGAAACGCACGATTCGGAGCCGCCGGCGACCATGACGTCGGCGTCGCCACTCTCGATCATGCGCGCCGACAGGCCGATGGCGTGCAGGCCGGTGGTGCAGGCGGTCACCACCGCGATGTTGGGTCCCTTGAAGCCATACTTGATCGAGACATGGCCGGAGATCATGTTGATGATCGAAGCCGGCACGAAGAACGGGGAAATCCGGCGGGCGCCGCGCGCGAC
>JAMPXR010000135.1 GCA_023701085.1 Ramlibacter sp.
CATGGTGGGCACGCTCAGCGAAGCGGGCGCCCAACGCGTGGTGGCTGCGAGGGCGCGGGCGCCGTTTGCCAGCACCGAGGACATGGCGTTGCGCGCGCAACTGGATGGAAAGGACTTGAATGCGCTGGCGGCGGGCGATGCCTTGCTCTCGCTGTCCGGCCACCGGCGCCAGCAGGTCTGGGACGCCGTGGCGCTGCGGGAGGCGCCGGGGTTGCTGCGCGAGACGCCGGTGAACGAGGAACCGCTGGCGTTGCCGTCCGCGCCCGAAGGCGAGGAGATCGTGTTCGACTACGCCGCGCTGGGCCTGACGCTGCGCCGCCATCCGCTGGCCTTGCTGCGCCCGCGGCTGGCGCGCATGAAGCTGCTCAGCGCGCAGCAGTTGCATGACCTGCCCAGCGGTTGGCGCGCCCGCGCCTGTGGCATCGTCACGGTGCGCCAGCAGCCGCAGACGGCGCACGGCACCATCTTCGTCACGCTGGAGGACGAGACCGGGCCGGTGAACGTGATCGTGTGGAAGTCGGTGCGCGAAGCGCAGCGCGACGAGCTGCTCCAATCGCGCCTGCTGGCCGTCGAGGGCGTTTGGCAGCGCGACGTGGACAGCGGCGGACAGGTGCGCCACCTGATCGCGGATCGCCTGAAGGATCTCACGCCCTTGCTCGGCCGGCTCGGCAAGCAGGCGAAAAGCAGCCGGGACTTTCACTAACGAGATCGCAGGTTCGCCAGTAACTTCTGCCCGCGGAGTCTCATTTCATACTTGCAGAACTTCCCGGACCATCTGCACTGAAGAGAGCTGTCTCTTTGGCCGATACGCCCCGGGCGCACTGCCGGTCCGGCACTTGAATGCGCGTTGAAACGTGGCGCTGTCCGAAAAGCCGAGTTCCGCAGCCAGCTCGGCGAACGAGATGGTTGATCCACCGAGCAGGACGCCACGGACATCGCCGCGTACCTCGGCACGCTCCACTGAGAAGCTGTGAGCGAAACGACTTTTTCCTGGCCACCTGACCACAGCGCGATCGTGTGCGGCCGCGGAATACCCGTCGCGATTCTGTCGCCTGTGGGGAGCGACACGCTCGCTTATGCGCCCTGTGCGGTCTCAGCGGCGGCCTTTATGGCGGAAGGCTCTGATTCGCAACCTTTCTCAGGCCACTGCGGCGATGTTCATCGAGCGCAGGCGCATGAGGTTGTGTGCGAGCGCGTGCCACAGCAGCACGGCCTTGGCTTTGACCTTGCCGCGCACGTTGAACTGCAGCAATCCTCGGCGTCGTACTTGGGCATTGACGCATTCGACCGATGCGGCCCGATGGATGTAAAGATCTTGACCCCACTCGCTGGCCATGGTGCAGCGCCAGTTGGCCACCGCGGGGCTATCCGTGTCCTTGGGCGCCAGTGGATCGATGCCGGGCTTGCGATTACGCGGTGGTGGCACGACGGGCTGAGTGCCACGCTCGGTCAACTGCTCGATCGCTTCGAGTTTGGTGAAGCCACCGTCGGCCAGCCAGTGGGTGGGCGTGACCCCGTAACGCTGCTGCACGCTTTCGTGCATCGGCGCCATCTGGCGCATGTCGCTGCCTTGGTCGACGACATCCACCGAGGCAATCAGCTGTGTTTCGACATCGACCGCCAGCTGGGCATTGAACGCAGGGCGGAAGCCGCCGTCGGCCATCTTCATGACGCGGGCTTCGGGGTCGGTGGTGCTCACGCGCGGCGCGGGCGTGTCCTTAGCCGGCTCGGCCGCTGTCGTGCCGCCGCCGGCCGGCGGATCGTCCTTTCCCTTGCCCCTTCGCTTGGAGGGTTTGGGGACCTTCGGCGGTGGCATCGAAGCGATCTTGTCCATCGTTGCGACGGCCTGCGCCAGCCGCTGTTCGCGTTCGCGCGCAGCTCGCTCCTGGGCAGCCTGCTTGCGACGCGAGCTGGCTGCGGCGTCCTCGGTCAACTCCTTCTTGAGTGCGGCGACCTGAGCCTGGGCGAGCTTGTGCAGGTGCTGCAGCTTCTCGCGGCGGCGGAAGCTGGCCGCCTTGGCCGAAGCACGCACGCGCATGCCATCCTGGGCCACGACATTGAGCTCGACCAAACGTCGATCCAGCAGCGAAGCGATCGAACGGGTCAACTGCGCGTCCAGCCACTCGGCGTTGCCGGTGCGAAAGTCCGCCAGCGTGTGGTAATTGACCCCCACGCCGCCGCAAAGCCAGCGGTAGGCGTCATCACGTTCGCACAGCCTGTCGACTTCTCGCGCGGAGCCAACGCCGTCAATGGTGGCCCACAGCCACAGAGACACCAGAATGGCTGGGTCGATCGCCGGCGCACCGCGACCACCTTGGCGCGACTTGATCGCCGCATACAGGGGCGCCAGATCCATGGACTGCACAAACGCCCACACCGTGCGGGCGGGGTGGTCCGCCGCAAGCGAGGCATCCAGGTCGACCGGCCGCAACTCGACTTGGTCGCGCTGCGCGTACTGCACTCGAGTAGCTCCTGCATCAACCGACGACTGCCGGTTGGATTCAACCGGTGCCGCCGGGTCGCCCCCTCTGCCGAACAGGCCTCCTTGGCTCTGTTCATCTCCCGGTATGTTGTTCGCGGCACTCATGCCGTGCTCAACGGATCAGCCGGATATTTCGTTCACACGTTCTGAGGCCGAGGGCACGCGCGGCCGCGGCCATTCAGCGGGGTTTCCTGGCCAGCACGAACAGCAGCGACCCCGATCCCGCCGCCAGCGCCAGCACGGTGAACCCCGCGCGGTAATTGCCGGTGAGGTCGGCGAATGCGCCGGCCACCATCGGCCCGCCGATCTGGCCGAGCGAAACGATGAGCGCCGACAGCCCCATGATCACGCCGATGGCCTGCAGCCCGAAGTAGTCGGCGCGGATCGCCTGCATGAGCGGGCCGCGCAAGCCCCAGGCCAGGCCGTGCATCACGGCAAACGCGCCCACCATCAGCGGATGGACCGCATAGGTCAGCATCAGCAGGCCGGCCATGTGCAGCAGCATGCATCCCGCGGCCACGTGCCGCTTGTCCCAGCGATCTCCCACCGCCACGCCCATGAGGACGCCGCCTGCCTGCGACAGCGTCATCAGCATGATGACGAGGGAGGCCTGCGCCAGCGAATAGCCCAGGCCTTCCTTCAGGTGCGAGATCGCGTGCACGTTGACGGCGGTCACCACGAGCAGCGCGAAGCCGTGCGCGCCGGCCAGCAGCCAGAAGGCCGGCGTGCGCAGCGCCTCGCGTGCGGTGAAGTCCCGTGTCGGAAGGTCCGACGCGGCAGCCGCTTCGTCCGGCGGCGCCGGCGGCAGGCCGTCGATCGTCTCGCCGATGTCGGCCGGCCTGCCGCGGATCATCCGCGCCAAGGGCCAGCCCAGCACCAGCATGAGCACGCCGGAGGCCAGCGCGGTGGTTCGCCAGCCATGGTGCTGCATCACCCAGCCGACCAGCGGCACGCCGAAACCCCCGGCCGCGAACCCCAGGCCCATCAGCGACAGCGCGCGCGCCCGGTGCCGCTGGAACCAGTGGACCAGCGTCACGGACAAGGGAAAGTAGCCCGCCAGGCTGGTGCCCAGCGCCAGCAGCAGTACCGCGCCGTAGAAGCCGCCGAGCGTGTCGATCTGGCTGAGCACCAGGAACCCCGCGGCGAACACGACGATGCCGACCTGCACCATGGCACGCGCCCCGAACCGGTCGATCAGCCAGCCCAGGGCGGGGCCGAGCAGGGCGCCCTCGATCGACTGCAGCGCGGCGCCGCCCGACAACGCCGTCTTGCTCCAGCCGCGCTCTTGCGACAAGGTCGCCACGTAGGCGCCGAAGGCCTGCAGCAGCAGGCCCGTGTAAAGGAACTGGATGCCCGCGCCGGCGGCCACCATCCGCCAGCCGTAGAAAATTTTCAAACGCCTCCCTGCGGCTGCCTGGTCATGTTGCGCCGCGCGCTCGTCCGAGCTCATGCGGATCAGTTTAGCCGCGGATGGCTACTGAGTACACGAGTTCTAAATGGGCGCGCCGCAGTTGCCAGCCGCCGTGCCTTGCGAGCATGGCGCGGAGATTTTTTATGCGGGGCGGTGGAGCGGCTCGCAGGCGGCGCCGGCGCGTGAAGACATGGAGCGGGTGAAGAGAATCGAACTCTCGTATGCAGCTTGGGAAGCTGCCGTTCTACCATTGAACTACACCCGCGAACCGATGCGCATTCTAGCCTATGGCACCAGTCGGGCCTCATGCGTCCAGCGGTCCGGCCGCAGGCGCAGCGGGCGGTATTGCACGGCGGCCCACTCGTCTTTCATGTCCCCATAGCGGGGGCTGAACACCAGGCCGCTTTGCCCGGTCTGGTAGATGAACTGCGACTTTTCCAGGTCAGCCAGGTCGTAGATGGCGCGCAGGCTTGCCGCATGGCGGTTGGCGAAGGGCGTCTTCGCGTCATTCGGCCAGTACTGCCCGACGTTGACGGTCCAGCTGTCGCCGCCGGTCGGCACGGTGACGTCGAAGAAGCGCGCCAGCGCCGCCACGTTGCCCAGCGGCCTGTGCGCGGACAGCGCCACATGCCACGCGCCCCAACGCCAGGCGGCGACGTCCTTGCCCTGGCGCGCGGCAATGCGGTCCAGCGCACGATCCAGAGCTCGCGACGACTGCTCGGCACAAGTGAGCGGCGCGCACCAGGCGGCGCCCGCCTTGGCGTCGGCCAGGATGGTCTCGAGTCCCTGGCGGAAATGGCGCCGGCCGTACAGCACGCGGAATTTGTCGGCGCCCAGGCGCGGCTCGATCAGGCCGCGCGCGAGTTCGTCCGCCCACACCGACAGGATCAGCGGCGCCGCGCGGTCCGCGTGCATCACGCCGTCGAACGTGCCGACCTGCGCCAGGGCGGGCGGCGCCAGCGCATGCCGGCTTTGCGTCGCCTGCAGCAGCGGCAGCAGCTTGCGCGCGGAGATCGACAGCACGTCGGACTGCACGCCGCGCATGCTCGCGGCCGTGTGCTTCGCATGGGCGCCCAGCAGCAGCTCGATGCGGTCGAACCGCTCCGGCATGAGCCAGTCGCTGCCCATGAAATGCGCATAGCTGGCCGGATGGATGCGCTGGTTGGCCGTCGCGTGCCAGCCCTTGGACGCGATCGCCTCATGACTCGCGTACGGGTACTTGTCGGGAGCGAGCTGGCCGGTCCAGTCGTAGCGGCTGTCCCATCCCGGCGCCGGCGCGACGCCGCGCAGGTCGTTGTCGGGCCGCCGCAACGGGATGCGCCCGATCGTGCGGTACCCGGTGCGGCCCTGCGTATCGGCCGCGACGAGGTTCTGCATCGGCGAGTGGTACAGCGAAAAGGCGGTCATCAGCTGATCGACCGTCTGCGCCGTGTTCGATTGCACCGCGGCCAGCACCGTCTGGTTGTCCGCATCCAGCGCCATCCAGCGCAGCGCGAGCACGAACCTGCGCGTGTCCAGCACCTCGCCGTGGAAGGACTGCACGTCGCTGAGCACCGGCCCGTGGCGTGTGGCGCGCAGCACGACTTTTTCGTCGGGCCGTCCCTTGACCTTGATGACTTCCTCGCGCGTGTCGAAGCGGGCCCAGCCGTCGGGCGTGCGGTAGCGCGCGGGGTCCGCGGGATCGATCTGCTCCAGGTAGAGATCCTGCACGTCGGGCCCCACGTTCGTGAAACCCCACGCGACCCCGGCGGTGCGCCCGAGCACGACCGAGGGCAGGCCGGGCAGCGTGGCGCCGATCACGTCCATGGGACGGCCGCCGGCGGCAGCGGGCGCCTTCAGGCGCGCGAAGTACCAGATGGCGGGCGCGGCCAGCGACAGGTGGGGGTCGTTGGCCAGCAGCGGCTTGCCGCTTTCCGTGCGGGTGCCCGCGACCACCCAGTTGTTCGATCCCTTGCCTTCGGGCTGGCCGAGGTGGCGCGCCCAGTCGTCGATCTGTGCCGCGTCCACCAGCGCGAGCGAGTCCGCTGCGAAGGGCTGTTCGCGCGCGCCGCTCGTGCGCGTGGCCGCCGGCTCCCCATTGCGATACACGCCCAGGCCGCGGTACAGCGCGGCCAGGTCGACGGCCGTGGCCGGCGGCTCGTCGGGGTAGGGCGGCATCAGCTGCCAGAGCGCTTCGGTGTCGATGCGCTGCAATGCGGAAAGGCGGGCGAACTCGTTGCCCCAGTTGCCGCCCAGGTCCAGCGCCATCATCAAAGCCCAGCCCACGGAGTCATGTGGCGTCCACGCGCCCGGCCGGATGCCCAGGATGTGGAATTCCGGCGGCAGGGCCTGTCCGGCCTGGGCGTGGAAACCATTGATGCCGTTCGCGTAGGCTTGCAGGAACGCCTTGGCGTCGTCGGGCAAGCGCTGCCATTGGGCCTTGGCCGAACGCACGATGCCCAGTGCGCGCATCAGCTTGTCGGTGTCAAGCGCGGCGGCGCCGAGCACTTCGCTCAGCTCGCCGTGCATCACGCGGCGGTTGAATTCCAGCTGCCAGCCGCGCTCCTGCGCATGCACCCAGCCCAGCGCGAAATAGGCGTCGGCGATGCTTTGTGCCTCGATGTGGGTCACGTCGCTGGCGTCGCGCCGCACCAGCACCGGCGCCGCCAACCCGGCAGCGCGCATTTCGCCGTCCAGTTGCGGAAAGCTGCGCCAGACGTAGACCGCCGCGGCGAGCAGCAGCAACGCGATCACGGCTGCGATGGCTTTCATGGACTTGCGAAGCATCCTGGTCTCCTGGG
>JAMPXR010000136.1 GCA_023701085.1 Ramlibacter sp.
CAGGAAGCGATCGCGGCCATCGTGCTGATTCCCCTGGGCCTCTGGCTGGGCCGGACCTGGGTGGAGGCGGCGCTGCTGACCGGATCGGTGTTGCTGGTGATGATCGTCGAACTGCTCAACACGGCGGTCGAAAGCGCGATCGATCGCATCGGTCCGGAACATCACGAGCTGTCGGGGCGCGCCAAGGACATGGGCAGCGCCGCCGTCTTCCTGAGCCTGCTGCTGTGCGCGGGCATCTGGCTCGCGGCCCTCTCCCAGAGGTTGGGCGCATGACCCACGCGTTTTCGCTGTGCGTGTATTGCGGCTCACGCGTGGGCGCCCGTCCCGCCTTCGCCGCCGCGGCCGCGTCGGTCGGCCGCTGGATCGGCGCGCATGGCGGGCAGCTCGTCTACGGTGGCGGAAACAACGGCCTGATGGGCGTCATGGCGGACGCCACGCTCGCCGCGGGTGGGCGGGTGGTCGGCATCATCCCGCGCGTGCTGGTGGAAAAGGAATGGGCCAAGCTCGACTGCACCGAGCTGCACGTGGTCGACAACATGCATGAGCGCAAGCGCATGATGGCCGAGCGCGCCGACGCCTTCCTGGCGCTGCCCGGGGGCATCGGCACATTCGAGGAGATGTTCGAGGCATGGACGTGGCGCCAGCTCGGCTATCACGACAAACCCCTGGGGCTGCTCAACCTGGACGGCTATTACGAGCCCCTGCTGGCTTTTCTCCAGTCCAGCGTGCAACACGGCTTCATGAGCGGCTGGCAGATGGACCTGCTGCGCGTGGGCAGCGATATCGGCACGCTGCTGCCCGATCTGGTCCAGGCCGCGGGCGTGGTGTCCGGCAAAGCCAATTTCGACCAGATCTGAAGGGCCAGGCGCCCCGCGCCAGCCTTAAACCGCCGATTCGTCGACCTCTCCGGTGCGGATG
Organism: Ramlibacter sp.; assembly: GCA_023701085.1. GTDB lineage: Bacteria > Pseudomonadota > Gammaproteobacteria > Burkholderiales > Burkholderiaceae_C > Ramlibacter. Next base: position 919 of record JAMPXR010000136.1, read on the forward strand.
CGGACGATGCGCTCGACGCTCGTGATGAAGATCTTGCCGTCGCCGATCTTGCCCGTGCGCGCGGCCTTGACGATGGCGTCCACGCAGCGTTCCACGTCGTCGTCCTTGACGACGACCTCGACTTTCACCTTCGGCAGGAAATCGACCACGTACTCCGCGCCCCGGTAAAGCTCCGTGTGGCCCTTCTGGCGTCCGAACCCCTTTACTTCGCTGACGGTCAGGCCGGTGACGCCGCATTCGGCCAGCGCTTCGCGCACTTCCTCCAGCTTGAATGGCTTGACGACGGCGGTGATCTGTTTCATGCGTTTCCTTTGGGGTCGGTCGGGGACAGAGCTGAAGATCTGTCCCGCGAAGCTTCAAGCTTTGAACTTGCCGGTAATAGGATACCGCCAATCCTTGCCGAAACTGCGGTGGGTGACCCGGATGCCCACGGGCGCCTGCCGGCGCTTGTATTCGTTCACGCGGATCAGGCGCGCCACGCGCTCCACCACGGCACGGTCGAACCCGGCCGCAATGATGTCCTCCACGCCCTGGTCGTTCTCCATGTAGCGCTCCAGGATCGCATCGAGGATCTCGTAGGGCGGCAGGCTGTCCTGGTCGACCTGGCCGGGCCGCAGCTCGGCGCTGGGCGGCCGCGTGATGATGCGCTCGGGAATGGGGCTGATGCCCGCGCCGTAAGGATCGTGCACGTTGCGCCAGCGCGCGAGCCGGTAGACGGCGGTCTTGAGCAGGTCCTTGATGACGGCGAAGCCGCCGGCCATGTCACCGTAGAGGGTGCAGTAGCCGGTGGCCATCTCGCTCTTGTTGCCGGTGGTCAGCACGATGCTGCCGAACTTGTTGGACAGCGCCATCAGCAGCACGCCCCGGATGCGCGCCTGGATGTTTTCCTCCGTCGCGTCCTCGGGCAGCCCGCTGAACTCGCGCGCCAGCGCGGCCTTGAAGGCCTCGAACTGGGGCACGATGGAGATCTCGTCGTAACGCACCCCCAGCCGCGCCGCCATGTCGCGTGCGTCTATCCACGAGATGTCGGCCGTGTAGGGTGAAGGCATCATCACGGTGCGCACCTTGTCGCGCCCCAGCGCATCCACCGCCACCGCCAGGACGAGCGCCGAATCGATGCCGCCCGACAGGCCCAGCAGCACGCCCGGAAAGCCGTTCTTGCCGATATAGTCGCGCACGCCCAGCACCAACGCGTCCCACAGCTGCGCTTCGGGGCTGCGCTCGTGCGCAAGCGGCGCGGCGAGCGCGAGACCGTCCGCGGTCCGCTCGGCCTGGACCGTGAACAGGTCTTCCTGGAACCCGGGCGCGCGCCCGGCCAGCTCGCCCCGCGCATCCAGCACGAACGAGGCGCCGTCGAACACGACCTCGTCCTGCCCGCCCACCAGATGGGCGTAAACCAGCGGCAGACCCACGGCACGGGCGCGCTCGGCCATCCGGGCCACCCGCTCGCCGCCCTTGCCGACATGGAAGGGCGAGGCATTGATCACCGCCAGCAGCTCCGCGCCGGCCTCGCGCGCCAGCCGGGCGGGCTCGTCGAACCATGCATCCTCGCAGATCAGCAGCCCCACGTTGACGCCGTCCACCTGGAAGACGCAGGTTCCCTGCCCGCGCGTGAAATAGCGGTATTCGTCGAACACCTGGTAGTTGGGCAGTTCGCGCTTCGCGTAGGTCTCCAGCACGCGCCCTTCGCTCAGCACGCTGGCCGCGTTGAAGCGGCGCTGCACCGCCACCGACCTGCTGCGGATATCGCCGCCCGTGGGGTGTCCGACGACGACGAAGAGTCCCTTTAACCCGGCGAGTTCGCGGGCCACCTCTTTGACGGCATCATCGCAGGCGGCGATGAAGGCCGGGCGCAGCAGCAGGTCCTCGGCCGGATAGCCGCAGATCGACAGCTCGGGCGTGATCAGGAGGCGCGCGCCCTGCGCGTAGGCGGCGCGAGCGGCGGCGATGATCTTTTGCGCGTTGCCGGCGGTGTCGCCCACCAGGAAGTTGAGCTGGGCAATACAGAGCTTGAGGGCCATGGCAGCAGTGAAACACGACTCGAACGATTATGTCACCCGGGTGCTGCGCTCGCCGCTGGAGCTCGATGGGGCGCTGTGGAACGACCTGCTCGCACTGCAGCGCGCGCCCGGCCCTTTCATGCGGCACGAGTACCTGGCGGCCATGGAGCGCAGCGGCAGCGCCACCCCGGCCACCGGTTGGACAGCGCGCTGCATCACGCTGTGGCGCGCGGACCAGCTGCACGCGGCTTGCACCGTGTACCTCAAGGATCACTCCTACGGAGAATATGTGTTCGACTGGGCCTGGGCCAGCGCCTACGAGCAGCATGGGCTGGCCTACTACCCGAAGGCGCTGATCGCGGCGCCGTTCACGCCGGCGCCTGGACCGCGCCTGCTCGCGCGCGATGCGCTCGCGCGCCAGGCCCTGGTCCGGGCCGTGCTCGACTGGTGCGGCCAGCAGGAGCTTTCATCGCTGCACCTGCTGTTCGGCGACGAGGACGACATGGCCGCTTGCGCGGCCGCCGGCCTGATGCTGCGCCACACGGTCCAGTTCCACTGGACCCATCGCGGCTGGCCCGACTTCGACAGCTTCCTGGCCAGCCTGGCGCACGACAAGCGCAAGAAGATTCGCCAGGAGCGGCGCAAGGTCGCCGAGGCAGGCGTGGCATTCCGCTGGTCCGCCGGGCGCGACATCGCAGCGGCGGACTGGGATCTGTTCTATCGCTGCTATGAGCGAACCTATCACGAGCACGGCAATGCGCCGTACCTCACGCGCGACTTCTTCCGCCGCATGGCCCGCGACATGCCCGAGCATTGGCTGCTTTTCGTGGCCGAGCGCGGCGGCAAGCCGATCGCCGCCAGCCTGGTCGCGATCGCCACCGAGCCCGCGCGCGGCGCGGCGCGCCTTGAAAAAGTGGCGTACGGCCGTTACTGGGGCGCGCTCGAGCGCGTGGACTGCCTGCATTTCGAGGCCTGCTACTACCAGCCCCTGCAGTGGTGCATCGCGCATGCCTACGACCGCTTCGAGGGCGGCGCGCAGGGCGAACACAAGATGGCGCGCGCCCTGATGCCGGTGCGGACCTCCAGCGCGCACTGGCTGGCCCATCCGGCGTTCGCGGATGCGGTCGAGCGCTTCCTGCAGCGCGAAGGCCAGGGGATCGGCGCCTACCTCGAGCACCTGGACCAGCGCAGTCCTTTCAGGCGCGGCTGAGGCGATCCCCCCCCGCGCTCAGGGATGCTGGGCGGCGTAGCTCGCGATCCCGTCCATGATTTCCTTGCGCGCGGCCTCCGGGCCCTCCCAGCCGAGGATCTTGACCCACTTGCCCGGCTCCAGGTCCTTGTAGTGCTCGAAGAAATGCGCGATGGTTTTCAGCCGCAGCGGATTCAGGTCTTCGGGCTTGCGCCATCCGCTGTAGATCGCCAGGATCTTGTCGGTGGGCACCGCCAGCACCTTGCCGTCCTGGCCGGCTTCGTCCTCCATCATCAGGATGCCCAGCGGCCGGCAGCTGACCACCACGCCGGGAATCAGGGGCACGGGCGTGATCACCAGCACGTCGACCGGGTCGCCGTCGCCGCTGAGCGTCTTGGGCACATAACCGTAGTTGGTCGGGTAGTGCATGGACGTGCTCATGAAGCGGTCCACGAAAATCGCGCCGGTCTCCTTGTCCACCTCGTATTTCACGGGGTCGGCGTTCATCGGGATCTCGATGATCACGTTGAACGCGTCGGGGACCTGCTTGCCGGGAGTGACTTGGTCGAGAGACATGGGTTTCGTTTTCGTCAAAAAAGGTGGAATAGAACCCGGTATTAACCCTGATCTGCCTTTCGCGAGCCTTGCTCGCCTGGCGGGGGCCAGAACGGGCGCCCCCCGCCCTTTATATATACTCTCGCGGTTGGCCAATCGTCTCCGCCCCATGTCCCCGGGGGCTACGAGGAAGCAACGCAGCGGAGGCACCGCTCGCGTGGCGCCTCTAGCACGTTACTCAATCGAAACAACGTAGGAGAATTAAAAATGACAGGCAATTCGGCGCTGATGCTGGCGCTCGTCTGCGGCCTCGCGGCCGTGGTCTACGGGTTCTGGGCCCGAGGCTGGATTCTTTCCCAGGATGCCGGCAATCCCCGCATGCAGGAGATCTCGGCGGCCATCCAGGCCGGCGCGGCGGCCTACCTGGCCCGGCAATACAAGACCATCACCGTCGTGGGCGTGGTGCTCGCCATCCTGATCGGCGTCTTCCTGGACGTGACCACGGCCATCGGCTTCATCATCGGCGCGGTGCTGTCCGGCGCCTGCGGCTTCATCGGCATGAACGTCTCGGTGCGCGCGAACGTGCGCACCGCGCAGGCGGCCACGCGCGGCATCGGCCCGGCGCTGGACGTCGCCTTCCGCGGCGGCGCCATCACCGGCATGCTGGTGGTGGGCCTGGGCCTGCTGGGCGTCACCGCCTTCTACTGGTTCCTGGCCGGCAATGGCGTGCTGACCCCGGACCGCAAGCTCGCGACCTTGCTGAACCCGCTGATCGGCTTCGCGTTCGGCTCCTCGCTGATCTCGATCTTCGCGCGGCTGGGCGGCGGCATCTTCACCAAGGGCGCCGACGTGGGCGCCGACCTGGTGGGCAAGGTGGAAGCGGGCATCCCCGAGGACGACCCGCGCAACCCGGCGGTGATCGCCGACAACGTGGGCGACAACGTCGGCGACTGCGCCGGCATGGCAGCCGACCTGTTCGAAACCTACGCGGTGACGCTGATCGCCACCATGGTGCTGGGCGCCCTGCTGGTGACGGCCGCTCCGACCAACGCCGTGCTGTATCCCCTGGCGCTGGGCGGCGTGTCGATCATCGCCTCGATCATCGGCACCTTCTTCGTCAAGGCCTCGCCCGGCATGAAGAACGTGATGCCGGCCTTGTACAAGGGCCTGGCCATCGCCGGCGTGCTGTCGCTGATCGCCTTCTACGGCGTCACGGTCTGGCTGATGCCCGACAACTCGATCACCGCGACGGGCACGCAGATGCGGCTGTTCGGCGCGTGCGCCGTGGGCCTGGTGCTGACCGGCATGCTGGTCTGGATCACCGAGTTCTACACCGGCACCCAGTACTCCCCGGTGCGCCACATCGCCGAGGCGTCCACCACCGGCCACGGCACCAACATCATCGCCGGCCTGGGCGTGTCGATGCGTTCCACTGCCTGGCCGGTGCTGTTCGTCTGCATCGCCATCCTGGTCGCCTACCAGCTGGCCGGCCTGTACGGCATCGCCGTCGCCGCCACTTCCATGCTGAGCATGGCCGGCATCGTGGTCGCCCTGGACGCCTACGGCCCGATCACCGACAACGCCGGCGGCATCGCGGAGATGTCGGACCTGCCGCCCAGCGTGCGCGACATCACCGACCCGCTGGATGCGGTGGGCAACACCACCAAGGCCGTGACCAAGGGCTACGCCATCGGCTCGGCCGGCCTGGCAGCCCTGGTGCTGTTCGCGGACTACACCCACAAGCTGGAAACCTACGGCCGCTCGATCAGCTTCGACCTGTCGGACCCGATGGTGATCGTCGGCCTGTTCATCGGCGGCCTGATTCCCTACCTGTTCGGCGCCATGGCGATGGAAGCCGTCGGCCGCGCCGCCGGCTCGGTGGTGATCGAGGTGCGGCGCCAGTTCCGCGAGATCAAGGGCATCATGGAAGGCACGGCCAAGCCCCAGTACGGCGTCGCCGTCGACATGCTGACCCGCGCCGCG
>JAMPXR010000137.1 GCA_023701085.1 Ramlibacter sp.
GCGCATGGCGTACTTGCGCTCGCCGTAGATGCGCACGTCCGCCACGCCGGTCACCGTCTGCAGCCGCGACTTCACGACGCGGTTGACCAGGTCGTTGATCTGCAGCGGGCTCATCGTCTCGCTGGTGAATGCCAGCCAGATCACCGGGAAGGCGTCGGCCTCCACCTTGGCGATCACCGGCTCGTCGATCTGCTGGGGCAGCTTGTTGCGCACCCGCGAGGTGCGGTCGCGCACCTCGGCGGCGGCGGCGTCGGCGTCCTTCTCGAGCCGGAACCGCACGGAAATCTGGCTCTGCTCGGCGCGGCTGATGGAGGTGATCACGTCCACCGCGTCGATGCCGGCGATGGAGTCTTCCAGCGGTTTGCTGATCTGCGTCTCGACCACTTCGGCCGACGCGCCCGGATACCGCACGCTGACGGTGACGACCGGCTCGTCGATCTTGGGGTATTCGCGCACCGAGAGCCGATTGAAGCTCACGGCGCCGATCAGCACCACGAGCAGCGACAGCACCGTGGCGAACACGGGCCTGCGAATCGAGATTTCGGGCAGTTGCATGGCCGCTTACCGGGGCGGGGCCTGGCGCGCGCCGCCCCCGCCCGTCGCACTGCGCGGCACCGGCTGGGCCGATGCCACCAGGCAGGGATTGCGCCCTTCGAGCGTAGGGGCGATCACCGGCGCCGCATTCCCTGGCGCCGGCGCGGCGACCCCGGCGGTGGCCGCGGCGGCAGGCCGGCCATTCGCCCCCGCTGCCCCGGCCGCGCCGGACGCGGCCTGCTGCGCGCCAGCGGCGCGGTTGAGATCGACCACCCGCACCGGCATGCCGTCTCTCTGGATTCTCTGCTGTCCCGCGGTCACCACCACGTCACCCGGGTTCAGGCCCTCGGTGATCTCGACGCGGCCGGGACGGCGAATACCCACCTTGACCTCGACACGCTGGGCGATCTTGGTGTCCTGGTCCGGCCCGTCGACCAGACGGAACACGAACTGGCGCCCCGCCTGCGGCACCAGGCCCTCCTCCGGAATCACGCGCGCATGGTCCCGTTCGCCGAACACCGCCGTGATGCGGGCGAACATGCCGGGACGCAATTGCAGATGGCGGTTGTCGATGCAGGCGCGAATGCCGATCGAGCGGCCGTTCGCGTCCACCAGCGGGTCCACCGCCTGCACCACGGCGGCGTACCGGCGGCCGGGCAGCGCGTCCAGGTCGACCAGCGCCGTCTGGCCGCGCCGGATCTTCGTCTGGAAGCGCTCCGGCAGGCGGAAATCGACGTGCACCGCGTCCATGTCCTCGATGTTCACGATGTCGGCGCCGTCCTTCAGGTAGTCGCCCACGCTGATGTTGCCGATGCCGGCGATGCCGTCGAATGGCGCCACGATGCGCAGCCGCGCCGCCGTGGCGCGGGCCAGCGCCAGCTTGGCCTGCGCCACCTGCAGGTTGGCCGCGCTTTCGTCGACGGACCGCTGGCTGATGAATCCCTGCGCGACCAGTTCCTGGTTGCGCTTGTGGTTCGCCTGCGCGATCGAAAGCTCGGCCTGGGCCTGCTGGACCTGCGCCAGGGGAAGCTGGTCGTCCAGCTGGACCAGCAGCTGCCCGCGCCGCACGCGGTCGCCGTCGCGGAAATTGAGCTGCGTGATGCGGCCGCTGACCTCGGGGCGCAGCACCACGCTCTGGCGTGAACGCAGGCTGCCCACCGCCTGTGCCTCGTCGGTCAGCTTGATGACTTCGACCCGGCCCACTTCCACGGAGGGCGCCCTGGGCGCGGACCCCTCGGCGGACGCTGCCGCCTTCCCGGCGGCGGGCGCGGCGGGCCTGTGCTGGTACCACCAGGCCAGGCCCGAGGCGCCCGCGATGCCCACGGCCGCCACTACCGTATAGATTGCTTTCGAAGCCATGGAATCGAATGAGGGTACGCCTGCAGGACGCGGTCCGGCCAGTCAAGTGGAACCAGCCTGTCAATGTAGCAGCAGCCGGACCGTCGGGCATTCGGGCCGGGTGGATTCCCGCACGGCGAACGCCCGGGCGGCGCGGGTTTTACCCGGTCTTTACATGGGCGCGGGTCGCCGACCCAGCGCCACTTCGACGCCCCGGTTCGCCAGCAGATCCGCCCGTTCGTTGCCGGGGTCGCCGTCATGGCCGCGCACCCAGCGCCACTGGATCGAGTGGCCGGCGCGATGGACCAGTTCGTCCAGCGCCTGCCAGAGTTCGACGTTCTTCACCGGCTGGCCCGCGGCCGTTCGCCAGCCCTTGGCCTTCCAGCCCGGCAGCCACTCGGTCATGCCCTTGAGGACATACTGGCTGTCCACGTGCAGGGTCACATCGCAGGGGCGCTTCAGGGCCCGCAGCGCCTGGATGACGGCCATCAGTTCCATCCGGTTGTTGGTGGTCAGCTTCTCCCCGCCGAACAACTCCTTTTCCGTCGGGCCGGCCTTCAGCAGGACACCCCAGCCGCCCGGGCCGGGGTTGCCCTTGCAGGCGCCGTCGGTGTAGATCTCGACCGCGCTCACAGCTGTTCCTCCAGCTGCGCGGGCCGGTGGCGGTTGGCCAGCGGCACCGGCTGCGGCGCGATGGCCTTGCGCTTCCAGGCCGGCCCTATGAGCTTGATGCCGCGAACCCGCTTGACCGCCACCAGGAAGTACACCGCGCCGAAGATCGGCCACCAGCGCTCGCCCATGTAGTCCAGCCAGCCGCAGCGGCTCAGCCATTTCTCGGTGTCCATGGCCGGACGGTAGCAGCCGAAGTTGCCCGACTCCACCTCGAAGCTGAGCAGCCGCAGCCAGTCGCGCAGCCGCCAGTAGCCGATGAAATCGCCCGCGTCCGGCAAGTACAGTTCGCCGAATCCGAGCCGGCGGTACAGGTGCGCGCGGCGCTGCCGCAGGCCCCACAGGCTGGCCGGATTGAGGCAGCAGATCACGACCTTGCCCTCCGGCACCAGCACGCGCTCGACTTCGCGCAGGGTGGCATGGGGATCGGTGTTGAGCTCCAGCGAATGAGGCAGCACCACCAGGTCCAGGCTGTTCTCCTCGAACGGCAGGGCCGCGAAATCGATGATCAGCGAGGCCTTGGCTTGCGCCGATCCTTGCGGCGCGTGCTCGCGCAGCGCCAGCCATTTGTGCGGCATCCGGTTGGCCTGCAGCGTGTCCAGCTCGGGCAGGCCCAGCTGCAGCGCGTGGTAGCCGAAAATGTCGCTGACGGCCCGGTCGAACTGGGCCCGCTCCCACGCCAGCAGATAGCGGCCGGGCGGCGTTTCGAACCACTGCTGCATTCCTACGATCTGGTCGCTCATGAACTCGATCCCGCGGGCGGCCTTCCAAGACGGTGACTGTGGGCGACGGGCAAAAGGCTTCGGGCGGACCCGCGACGCGCAGCCCGCCGCGCTCTTGCAGCGTGACGGACTGCAACTGGAAGCAGATTCTAGTCACGGCCAGCGCGCGGCCGGGCGCCGCGGCCGCGGGCCACGCCCATGAGTACACATTGACTCATCTCAACTTTGCCGGGGGGCGGAACCTGACGACCACGAGCTGATCCATTACATTCGGCGGTACGCGAGCGGCGCCAGCCGCTCACGCTTTACAGATCCCAGCGCAGCGGCGCCTCGGCGGAGCGGTCCGCGCCCCCTCCGTCGCCATCCGACCATGGAACTACGAATTCAGATGAGATTGCTTCATTTCGTCACGCTGGCCGCCGTGTTCTGGCTGGCAGGCTGTGCGACGGCGCCCCTGCCGGAGCCCGCGGCCGCGCCAGCGCCGGCGCAAGCCGCGCCCCCGGTGCAGCCCGCGGCGCCGTCGGTCATCCCCAGCGGGCCGCTGACCCCGATCACTGCGGCCGAGGCCGCCTCGCGCGCGGTCGCGCAGCTGGAGCCGCCGGCGGACCTGTGGGATCGCATCCGCCGCGGCTTTGCCATGCCGACCCTGGACAGCGACCTGGTGCGCCAGCAGGAGCAGTGGTACCTGTCCCGGCCCGACTACATCCAGCGCATGACCGAGCGCTCGCGCAAATACCTGTTCCACATCGTCGAGGAGCTGGAGCGCCGCAACATGCCCACCGAGCTGGCGCTGTTGCCGTTCGTGGAGAGCGCCTTCAATCCGCAGGCGGTGTCCAGTGCGCGAGCGGCCGGCATGTGGCAATTCATGCCCGCCACGGGCAGCTACTTCGAACTCAAGCAGAACGTGTTCCGCGACGACCGGCGCGACGTGCTGGCCTCCACCCGCGCGGCGCTGGACTACCTGCAAAAGCTCTACGGCATGTTTGGCGACTGGCATCTGGCGCTGGCCGCGTACAACTGGGGCGAAGGCAGCGTCGGCCGGGCGATCGCGCGCAACCAGCGAAGCGGCCTGGGCACGCGCTACGTGGACCTGAGCATGCCCAACGAGACCCGGTTCTACGTGCCCAAGCTGCAGGCGGTCAAGAACATCGTCGCCAACCCGGACGGCCTGCGCGCGGAGCTGCCGCTCATCGAAAACCACCCCTATTTCCAGACCGTCACCGTCACCCGCGACATTGACGTGGAACTGGCGGCGCGGCTGGCCGACATCTCCGTGGCCGATTTCAAGGCGCTGAACCCCTCGATGAAACGCCCGATCATCCTCGCCGCGGGCACGCCGGAAATCCTGCTGCCCTGGGACAACGCCAAGATCTTCCAGCGCAATTTCGAGGCCCATGCCGCGGGACAATACGCAAGCTGGACCGCCTGGAGCGCGCCCTCCACCATGAGCGCGACCGAAGCGGCCCGCCGCGTCGGCATGAGCGAGGCCGACCTGCGCACCGTCAATACGATCCCGCCGCGCATGCTGATCAAGGCCGGCTCGGTGCTGATCGTGCCGCGATCCGCGAAAGTCCAGAACGACGTCGCCGGACACGTGGCGGACAATGGACAGCTCAACCTCGCGCCCGAAAAAGTGACGCGACGGGCCTCCGTGAAAGCCGGCAAACGCGACAGCGTCGCGAGCATCGCCAAGCGGTTCCGGCTCAGTCCGACCCAGGTCGCCGAATGGAACGACGTCGGCGTGGCGGCCGCGTTCAAGCCGGGACAGCAGGTCGTGCTCTATCTTCCGGTCAAGACCGGCATCAAGGCCAAGGCGCGCTCGGCCGGCAGGCACGGGCTTCGCGCCAAATCCGGCAGCCGCGCGAAAGCCGCCGCCAGCCCGCCAAAACGGCGCAAGGCCGCACGCTGAGTCAGGTCCCGGCCCTCTTCACGCGGCACAGCTTACGAATTGTCACTGCGGCAGCGCAGGACATCTCCCACTTGCAATCGCTCCCGTCGCTGATGGGCACCGCCCCGGCGCCGGGTGCACAGTGGTGGAACCCTATCTTTCATGGGAGTTCGACCATGTTCAACAAGACAACTTTGGGAGCCATCGTCGCCGCCGGCGCGCTGGCAGGTCTGGCACCGGGCGCGGCCAATGCCCAGTATTCCGCGATCGTCTCGGTCGCCCCGCCAGCGCCGCTTCATGAGCGCACCCCGCCTGCGCGCGCGGGCTATGTGTGGGCGCCCGGCCATTACCAGTGGCGCGGCAACCAGTACCTGTGGGTGCCTGGCCGCTGGCTGGAGGCACGCTCGGGCTACGAATACCGCGAGCCGCGCTGGGTGCAGCGCGGCAACGGCGAGTGGTACATGGTGGGCGGTAACTGGGAGCGCCGCGGACCCTACGGCGACCGCGACCGCGACGGCATCGCCAACCGCCATGACCGCGACCGTGACGGCGACGGCATCCCCAACGCACGGGACAACCGGCCCAACCGAAACGACTACGCGCGCCGGGACCATCGCGGCGGGCGCTTCGGACCGTACAGCGACCTCGACCGGGATGGCATCCGCAACATGGATGACCGCGACCGCGATGGCGACGGCATCCGCAACCGGGCCGACCGCTTCCCGGACAACCCACGGCGCAGCTGACGCCCCTGGCGGCAAGAAGCCCGGCATCTGGCGGTGCCGGGCTTTTTCATGGATCGCGGTCAGATCTTCTCGGTTTCGCCCTGGCGCGGCTGCCACACCATGAGCCGCTTTTCGATGCGGCCCACCAGCGCGTCGAGTACCAGCGCGAACGCCGTGAGCACCACGATCCCGGCGAACACGGTGTTGACGTCGAAGGTGCCCTCGGCCTGCAGGATCAGGTAGCCGACGCCGCGCGCCGACCCGAGGTATTCGCCGACCACGGCCCCGACGAACGCCAGGCCAACCGAGGTGTGCAGGCTGGAGAACACCCAGCTCGTGGCGCTGGGCAGGTAGACGGTGCGCAGCAGTTGCTTCTGGTTGGCGCCCAGCATGCGGGCGTTGGCCAGCACCACCGGGCTGACCTCCTTGACCCCCTGATACACGTTGAAGAACACGATGAAGAACACCAGGGTCACGGCCAGCGCGACCTTGCTCCAGATGCCCAGGCCGAACCACAGCGCGAAGATCGGCGCCAGGATCACGCGCGGCATCGAATTGGCCGCCTTGATGTAGGGATCGAGAATGGCGCTGGCCGTCGGCGCCAGCGCCAGCCACAGGCCGAAGGCCAGGCCCAGCACGGTGCCGAAGGCGAACGCCAGCACCGTCTCGAGCAGCGTCACGCCCAGGTGCAGGTAGATGTCGGCGCGCCCCGGCAGGCCCTCGGGGAACAGCCAGTTCTCGCCGATGGGCAGCGGCATGAACCA
>JAMPXR010000138.1 GCA_023701085.1 Ramlibacter sp.
ACCCAGTCGCCGACCTCGACATGCCCGGCCAGCTGCGCGTTGTTCGCGAAGATGGTCCGGTCGCCCACGATGCAGTCGTGGGCCAGGTGCACGTAGGCCATCATCCAGTTGTCGTTGCCCAGCCGGGTGACGCCGCCGCCCCCGGGCGAGCCGATGTTGTAGGTGCTGAATTCGCGGATGGTGTTGCGGTCCCCGATCACGAGCTCGCAAGGTTCCCCCGCGTACTTCTTGTCCTGCGGGATGGCCCCGAGCGAGGCGAACTGGAAGATGCGGTTGTCGCGGCCGATCGTGGTGCGGCCTTCGATCACGCAATGCGGGCCGACCGACGTGCCCGCGCCGATCCGCACATGGGGGCCGATGAGGGTATAGGGCCCGACCGAGACCGTGGCGTCGAGCTCGGCAGCGGGATCGACAATGGCCGTGGGGTGGATCTGCGCCATCGGCACTAGCCCACCGTGCGCATGGTGCACATGAGCTCGGCCTCGCAGGCCAGCTCCTCGCCCACGCGGGCCGCCGCGTTGAACTTGAAGATGCCGGCCTTCATGCGCGCCAGCGACACGTCCATCAGCAGCTGGTCGCCCGGTTCCACGGGGCGCTTGAAGCGCGCGCCGTCGATGCCGGCGAAGTAATAGACCGTGTTGTCGTCGGGCGAGACGTCCATGCTGGCGAACGACAGCAAGGCGGCGCTTTGCGCCATGGCTTCCAGCATCAGCACGCCCGGCATGACCGGCCGGCGCGGGAAGTGACCGACGAAGAACGGTTCGTTGATCGTCACGTTCTTCAGCGTCCTGATGCTCTTGCCCTTGTCGATCGCAAGCACCCGGTCCACCAGCAGGAACGGGTAACGGTGCGGCAGGTGCTTGAGGATCTGGTGAATGTCCATCATGGTCCGGTCTTGTTCTCCAGGGCTTTGACGCGGTCGCGCAGCTTGTGCAGCTGCTTGAGCGTGGCCGCGTTCTTCTCCCACGCCGCATTGTCGTCTATGGGGAAGATGCCGCTGTAATGGCCGGGCTTGAGGATGGAACGCGCGACGAAGGAGCCGGCCGAAATGTTCACGTGATCGGCCAGCGTCAGGTGGCCCAGGATCATGGCGGCCCCGCCGATCGTGCAATAGGCGCCTATCGTCGCGCTGCCCGCGATGCCCGCGCAGCCGGCAATGGCAGTGTGCCTGCCGATGCGGCAGTTGTGGCCCACCTGGATCAGGTTGTCCAGCTTGACGCCGTCCTCGATGACGGTGTCGCGCAGCGCGCCGCGATCGATGCAGGTGTTCGCGCCGATCTCGACGTCGTCGCCGATGCTCACGGCGCCGAGCTGCTCGATCTTTTCCCAGCCCCCGGCCCCGTCGGGCGCGAAGCCGAAGCCGTCCGCTCCGATCACCGCGCCGGGATGGATGATGCAGCGCCGCCCGATCACGCAGCCCTCGCCCACCGTCACGCGGGCCTTCAGCTCCGTGCCGGCCCCGATGCGAGCGCCGCGCTCCACGACGCAGAGCGCTCCGACGCGGGCGCTGGGGTCCACCACGGCATCCGGGTCGATCACCGCGCTCGGATGGATGGCGGGGCCGGCGGATGCGCCCCCCCGCCGCTTCCACAGCTGCGTGACTCGGGCGAAATAAAGATAGGGGTCGGCGGCCACGATGCAATCGCCGCGTGCCAGCGCCGCCTCGCGTTGGGAAGGGCCGACGATGACGCAGCCGGCCCGGGAGGCGGCAAGCTGCTGCGCGTATTTTGGATTGCTGAGGAAACTCAGCTGCGCGGGTGTGGCCGACTCGAGCGGCGCAAGACCTTCGATGGTCCGCCCCGCATCACCGCAAAGCTCGCCACCGAGCGCTTCGACGATGGCGCCTAGGCGGAGCACATCGAGGCGGGGGCCACCGCGCAGCCGGCTCTGCCGGGCCGCTGGTGGCGCCCCCTGGAGGGGGGGGCGCCGCAGGCGCTTCGGGGGTGGACTTTCATCGCGCGGCGTTGAGCGCCTTGATCACCTTGTCGGTGATGTCGTGCCTGGGATTGATGTAGACGGCTTCCTGCAGCACGACGTCGTATTTTTCCGCCTCGGCGACCTGCTTGACGACCTTGTTGGCGCGGTCCAGCACCTGCTGCAGCTCCTCGTTCTTGCGCGCGTTCAGGTCTTCCTGGAATTCGCGGCGCTTGCGCTGGAAGTCCCGGTCCTGGTCCAGCAGCTGCTTCTGGCGCTGGGCGCGCTGCGTTTCCGACAAGGTGGGCGCCTCGCGCTCGAACTTCTCCGACAGGCTCTTCAAGCCATTGCCCAGCTCGTTGAGCTCCTTCTCGCGCCTGGAGAATTCCTGCTCCAGCTTGGCCTGGGCCGCCTTGGCCGTGTTGGCTTCGCGGAAGATGCGGTCGGTGTTGACGAAACCGACCCTGAAGTCCTCGGCTTGGGCCCGCGCAACCAGCGCCAGCACGCCAAAAAGGGCCAACAGGCAGTGACGGGACAGGTGCTTCATTTAGAAAGACGTTCCGATCTGGAATTGCAATCTCTGGATTCTATCGCCAGCGAACTTGCGCACGGGCTGCGCGACCGCCAGGCGCAGGGGTCCGATCGGCGAGATCCAGGACAAACCGACGCCGGCCGAGGCCCGCATGTCGCCGAACCGGATCTTTTCATTTTCCCCAAAAACGTTGCCCACATCAATGAAGCCGAACAGGCGCAGCGTCCGGTCGTTGCCCGCGCCGGGGAACGGCGTGATCACTTCGCCGTTGAGGGTGATCTTGCGCGGGCCCCCGATGGAGGCTCCGGTGACGTCCCTCGGCCCGAGCGTGCCCTGCTCGAAGCCGCGCACCGAGCCCAGCCCGCCCGAGTAGAAGTTCTTGAACACGGGATACGGCCGGCCGCCCAGCCCCTTGCCCCAGCCGGCCTCCGCGTTGAAAGCCAGGGTGTACTGCTTGTTCAGCGGCAGGTATTGCTGGAACTGGTAGTTGCCGCGCAGGTAGCGCGCGTCGCCCGCCACGCCGACCTCGCCGGCCACACGCTGGAAGCGGCCCGAGTTCGGCGCGATGGCGCTGTCGCGGCTGTCGCGCGACCAGCCGATCGACAGCGGCAGCGCGGAACTGGTGAACCCGAAGCGGTCGGCATAGGCCAGGTACGCCGCCGGGATGTTGGTGCCGGGCTTGATCTCGGTGCGCTCCACGCTCGCGCCGAAGTACACGGTGTCCAGCTCGCTGAACGGCACGCCGAACCGCAGGCCCGCCCCGGTGGTGGCCAGCTGGTAGTTGCCGCCCTGGTCCTCATACGGGCGCGATGTGCGATGGTAAAGGTCGATGGTGCGCGAGATGCCGTCCGGCGTGAAGTACGGGTTGACCGTGTTGAAGACGATGGTGCGGTTGTACTTGCTGGTGTTGACCTCGACGCCGAGGTAGTTGCCGCTGCCGAAGGCATTCTCCTGCTTGACCGACACCGACAGCGCCAAGCGCTCGGCGCTGGAGAAGCCCGCCCCCAACTGCAGGCTGCCGGTGGGCTTTTCCACCACGGAGATGTTCAGGTCGACCTGGTCGGGCGCGCCCGGCACGTCGCTGGTCTCGACGTTGACATCCCGGAAGAAGCCGAGCCGGTCGATGCGATCGCGCGACAGCTTGATCTTGTCGGCGTCGTACCATGAGGCCTCGAACTGCCGGAATTCGCGCCGTATCACTTCGTCGCGCGTGCGGTTGTTGCCGGCGATGTTGATGCGGCGCACGTAAGCGCGGCGCGAAGGCTCCGCGACCAGCGCGAATGCCACGCGGTTGTTGCCGCGGTCGATCTCGGGGCGCGCCTCGACGTTGGCGAAGGCATACCCGAAATTGCCGAAGTGGTCGGTGAAGGCCTTGGCGGTCTCGGCCACGTGGTCCGCGTTGTAGGGCTGGCCCGGGCGGATCCGGACCAGCGCCTTGAACTCCTCGTCCCGGCCCAGGTAGTTGCCCTCGAGCCTGACGCCGGACACCACATAGCGCTCGCCCTCGGTGACGTTCACCGTGATCGTGATGTCCTGCTTGTTGGGCGACAGCGCGACCTGGGTGGAGTCGATTCGGAATTCCAGGAAGCCGCGGCTGAGGTAGTAGGAACGCAGGGCTTCCAGGTCCGCGTTGAGCTTGGCGCGCGAGTAGCGGTCCGACTTGGTGTACCAGCTCAGGAAGCCGCCGGTGTCCAGGTCGAACACGCCCTTGAGCGTCGACTCGCTGAACGCCTGGTTGCCGACGATCCGGATCTCCTTGATGCGGGCCGGTTCGCCTTCGGTGACGGTGAAGGTCAGGTTGACCCGGTTGCGCTCCATCGGCGTCACCGTGGTCACGACCTCGGCGCCATAGAGGCTCTTGTTGATGTACTGGCGCTTGAGCTCCTGCTCGGCCCGGTCGGCCAGGCCCTGGTCGTACGGACGCCCTTCGGTCAGGCCGATCTCGCGCAGGGCCTTCTTCAGCGCGTCCTCGTCGAATTCCTTGGTGCCCACGAAGTCGACGTCCGCCACCGTGGGCCGCTCTTCGACGATGACCACCAGCACGTCCCCGCTGACTTCGAGTCGAACGTCTTTGAACAGGCCCAGCCCGAACAGCGCCCGGATCGCGGCGGAGCCCTTTTCGTCGTTGTACTGGTCGCCGATGCGAAACGGCAGCGACGCGAAGATCGTCCCCGGCTCCACGCGCTGCAGGCCTTCCACGCGGATGTCGCGCACCGTGAACGGCTCCACCGCCCAGGCATTGGCCACGAACGCGAACGCCACCATGGCCGAAACAGTACGCACGCGCAAGCGCTTTATTTGTTTTTTCATGAATCAAGGCCGGCCCGCACCGCGGCGCGCGGTGGCGACGGCAGCCACAAAAGGTTAACCAAAAAGACGGGTGACGTCGTTGAACAGCGCGATCGACATCATCACGAGCAGCAGCGCCACTCCGCCACGCTGCAGGCGCTCCATCCAGGCATCGGAGACGCTCCTGCCCGTCACAGCCTCCCAAAGATAATACATCAGGTGCCCCCCGTCCAAGACAGGCAGCGGCAGCAGATTCAGCACGCCCAGGCTCACGCTGATCAAGGCCAGGAACACCAGGTATTGCGCCAGGCCCATGCTGGCCGACTTGCCTGCGTAATCGGCGATGGTGAGCGGGCCGCTCAGATTCTTCAGGGACGCGTCGCCGATAACCATCCGCCCGATCATGCGCAGCGTCAGGACCGAAACCTCCCAGGTGCGCTCCACGCCTTTCCACAGCCCCTCCAGGGGTCCATAGCGCACCGTGACGACCGCCGGGGGCGCGCCGACGTAGGCGCCGATGCGGCCGATCGCCGCCTCGCCCTGATACACGGTATCGGGCACGACGCGCAGCTGCAGCGTCTGGTCGCCGCGCCGCACCTGCCACAGGCCCTCGGCCTTGCCCGGCTTGACGCTGTCGCGGATGGTTTCGCGCAGTTGCTGCGCGTCGAAAATCCGCGTCGAGCCCACCGCCTGGACCCAGTCCCCCTTGCGCAAACCGGCGCGCTCGGCGGCGCCGCCCGCGATCACGTCGCCGATCAAGGGCGGCGTCCAGGGGCCCATCAGACCGATCCGGCGGAACAAGGTGGCATCGACGTCGGCCGACCGGACCTGGCTCAGGGGCAGCAGCGCCTGCCGGGCCTGCGCCTGGCCGGACGACGCGAACTGCAGGCGCACGTCGCGGCCGTCGACGGCGCCGCGCGTCAGCAGCCAGCGCAGCTCCTCGAAGGAGCGTACGGGCTGCAGCACCTCGCCGTCGAAGCCGGCGCCCTCGACCTCCTCGCCGCCGCGCAGGCCCGCGCCGTCGGCCACGGAGCCGGCCACCGGACTGGCCAGGATGGGCTTGGGTTCGTCCACACCGTACCAGTTGACCGTGGCGTACAGCAGCACCGCCAGCAGCAGATTGGCCAGCGGGCCGGCGGCGACGATCGCCGTGCGCGCCTTCAGCGGCTGCGTGTTGAAAGCCAGATGACGCTCTTCGGGCGCGACCAGCCCCTCGCGCTCGTCCAGCATCTTGACGTAGCCGCCCAGCGGAAAGGCGCCGATGACGAATTCGGTGCTCTGCCCCGGCCGCTGCCGCTTGGGCGTCCAGCGATACAGGGTGCGGCCGAAGCCGACCGAGAAGCGCAGCACCTTGACGCCGCAGGCCACGGCCACGCGGTAGTGGCCGTATTCATGGACCGCGATCAGCAGGCCCAGGGCGACGATGAAAGCGATGACGGTCAGCATGGGTTAGCCGGTTCACGCCAGGCGAGCACTTGCGCGCACGGCCGCGTCGCGCGAGCGCGCGTCCAGCTCGAGCAGATCTTCCAGCGATTCCGGCTTGGACGCTGTAACCGCTTCCAAAGTTGCAACATTGACCTCGTGGATCTGGTCGAAGCGGATGCGCCGCTCCAGGAACGCCGCGACGGCCACCTCATTGGCCGCGTTCAGCACGGCCGTGGTGCCGGGCGGCGCGCGCAGGGCCTCCCAGGCCAGGGCGATGCCGGGAAAGCGCTCGCGATGCCCGCGGCTGTCGAACGATTCGAAACTCATGTCGGCCAGGGTGTGAAAGTCCAGCGCGGGCGCACCGGAGGCGATGCGGTCCGGCCAGGCCAGGCCATAGGCGATGGGCACGCGCATGTCGGGCGTGCCCAGCTGCGCGACCACGGAGGCGTCGCGGTACTGGA
>JAMPXR010000139.1 GCA_023701085.1 Ramlibacter sp.
CATGAGCTGGCTCGCGCCGGGGCAGCTGTGGCGGCGGATTTCCGCGATGACACGCAGCAGCTGCGCGCCCGACTCGCGATCGTCGCTAACGTCGATTCCCAAGGCGAAATGGCGGTGCAGCCATTCGGCGTAGCTGTCCAAAGCCTGGTGCAGCGACGTCGAGGGCTTGTGCTTTTCGTTGTCCATGCCCGGTCCCCAATCTGCCGCTTTTCTTGTTCGGCGAGCTCCCCTGGGAGCAATCCGCCATCAGCAGAACGCTCCGGACTGGAGTTTACCGGGCTTTTAACAATTCGTCACGCGCTCGACCGTAGGACCGCTCACGCTGACGGCTGAGACAAATGCTTCGAGTCTGAGGCCACGGTGCTGCGCAAGGGCAACACTTTTCTTGGTGGAACAAGGTCGCGCCAATGAAAGCGGCCTAATGTCACGAACAGGCTTCAAATCCCCGCCGGCTTCGCCATCGTGGACATGCGGTCCACGCCCTTGACGGTCAGGTCGCGGGTGTCCTCGCCTTGCTGGACCGTGAGCTTCATCTCGTCGTCCGGCTGGGCGTGGGCCCAGATGCGCTTGTACATCTCCTCCAGCGTGGCCACGCGTACGCCGTCCACGGCCAGGATCACGTCGCCGCCCTGCACGCCCGCGGCTTCGGCCGGGCTGCCCTTGGACACGCGCACCACCTGGACGCGGCCTTCTTGCTGGGACGACGTCAAGCCCAGCCACGGCCGGCGGCTTTGCACGCTGCTGCCCGTGCTCTGCATTTCGGCCAGGATGGGTTTGAGCAGGTCCACGGGCACGAACATATTGCCCGGCAGCGGCCGGTTTTGGCCCAGCGCATCGATGACGAACAGGCTGCCGATGCCCAGCAGTTCGCCGCGCCGGTTGAACAGCGGCGCTCCGCTGTGGTTGCCGATGGGCGGACTGGTGAACAGCGCCGTTTCGATGTGGTATTCCCAATAGCCGGAGAACGGCCGCTTGCTCACCAGTTGCGTGATCGCCAGCTCGCCCTGCTGTCCCCCGCTGGCGGCTATCAGCGGCTCGCCGGTCTGCACGTCCTGGTGCGAGCCCAGCGCGACCGGGGCCACGTTGCGCAGCGGCAGCAGCGGCTTGATCAGGCCGAACCCGGTGGCCAGGTCATACGCCACCGGCCGCGCCGGCAGCACCCGGTTGTCCTGCGTCACGATCTGGATGGCGTCCGCTTCCAGCATGAGGTAGCCGATCGTGAGGATCAGCCCGTCGCCGGCGATCACGACACCGGACCCGGCACGGCGTTCCCCCAGCGTTTCGGCCGAGCGCGCGCCCTCGGTCGCGCTCACCTGGACACCCACCACCGCCGCATGGGCCTTGGTCAATGCCTCGATCACCGCCTGATTCATAGGGGCGGTGGAGGTCTCCGACCCCCAGGCCGCTCCCGCAGGCAAGCACATCAAACCCGCGACGGCGACGCTTAAGCAGGCACTCTGAATGAGGGTAGGTGCACGCATGTCGGCTCCTTGGGCGCAAGGCCAATGCCACACAACAAGAATGCACCCGAACGGACGACGGTTCAAGCAACCCGCATCTTGTCCTTGTGCGCGAATTGGTTGCCTGCATCCGCGTCGCCCCGCTTGTCATGCACCCATGACAAAACTGTTGCTCATCAGGACGGACAGCCCGGTCGCTTCGAGGGCAATCCGGGGGCAATTGGCTCATGTGCTTCCCGACTCAAGCGCATTGAATGAAGACTGGCCGATTCCGCGGCGTGGCGCGGCGGGGCAAAACAATGAACATGCGACGGATGGCGAACAATGGACGACGGCTCGCGCTGCAGGGGCTCTCGCTCCTCGCCGCCCTCACGTACTTGCCGGACTATGGCCAGACCCTGGAAGAACAGGCGCAGCAGGCAGCCGTGGCCGACGGCGTGAGCACGCTCGGCGGGTTGGCCCTGGGCGCGGCCGAGGCAAATCCGCTCGGGCTCATTTCGGTGTTCGCCAAGATCCCCATGCTCGCGTACGTCAGGACCCTGCCGCCGGACCAGCAAGCGGAGTGGCACGCGACCTACGGCGCCGTCTGGGGCGGCACCGCCGCCAACAACATCTGCATCGCGGTCGCCATCCTGAGCGGCGGCGTGCTCGCGCCCCTGTGCCCCATCGTTGGCATGGCCTGGGGCATGAACAAGTGGAACGAATCGGCGATGGAACGCGAACTGTGGGCGATCTGCCGCGAGGAACGCGCCTATTGGAACAACCCGCACATGACCTGCGGCTTCATCGACCACTCCGCGACCGCGATGTCCGAAGTCCTGAAGCAAAGCGGCGCCGGACCCGCGCCCGACACTCCCAAGCCCTGACCGCTGCCGCCACCGCGCCGACCCATAATGGCCCATGGGGGAACTCACATGGCCATTCTTCTGACCGGCGGCACCGGCTACATCGCCAGCCACACGGCGGCGGTGCTGACGGGGGCCGGGCACGACGTGGTGCTGCTGGACAACCTGAGCAACAGCCGGCGCGACGTGGTCGAGCGGCTGCGGCAGATCACCGGCCGCACCCTGGCTTTTCACGAAGCCGACGTGCGCGATCGCGCGCGCGTCGCCGAAGTGCTGCGCGCGCACGGCTGCACCGCGGTCGTGCACTTCGCCGGCCTGAAGGCCGTCGGCGAATCCGTGCAGAAGCCGGTGGACTATTTCGACCACAACGTCGGCGGCTCCATCGCCCTGCTGCAGGCCATGCGCGACGCAGGCGTCTCCACGCTCGTCTTCAGCTCCAGCGCGACGGTGTACGGCGAGCCGCAGTACCTGCCGCTGGACGAAGCGCATCCGACCGCGGCCGTGAACCCCTACGGCCGCACCAAGCTGCACATCGAGGAAATGCTGGCCGACGTGTGCCACGCCGACCCGGCCTGGCGCGTCGCCTGCCTGCGCTACTTCAACCCGGTGGGCGCGCACCCGTCGGGCCTGATCGGCGAGGACCCGCGCGGCATCCCGAACAACCTGATGCCCTACATCGCCAAGGTGGCGACGGGCGAGCTGCCGTCGCTGGGCGTGTTCGGCAACGACTACCCCACGCCCGACGGCACCGGCGTGCGCGACTACATCCATGTGATGGACCTGGCCGAAGGGCACGCCGCGGCCCTGGCCTTCCTGCAGCGCCAAGCGGGCTGGCATGCCATCAACCTGGGCACCGGCCGCGGCTACAGCGTGCTGGAAATGCTGCGAGCGTTCGAAAACGCCTGCGGCCACGCCGTTGCGCACGAGATCAAACCGCGACGGCCGGGCGACGTGGCCAGCTGCTACGCCGACCCGGCCCAGGCGCTGGCCGCGCTGGGCTGGCGCGCAAACAGAGGGATCGGGGAGATGTGCGAAAGCACCTGGAAGTGGTGCGTGGCACAGAAAGCGCAATAGATAGTTTCGCGCGCCTTCTTCGCCTATCAGCTAACAAAGTTTTACTAAAACACTTTATCCGGTGCGGGAATTGTTTTCATCGCTGCGGCGCCAACGCAACGCAAAGCCTCGCCACATCGTCTCAAAAATTCGACAGATCACGATCTTTGTGTGCTTTCGCACAGGATTTTGTTGACCCATGTCGTGTTCCAGCGACTCCGCCTGAGAAGCCCTTCTCAACTCGGCATTAAAAAAATAAGATTGCCGAACGTGACCGTTTGTAACGTCACGGCAAGAGGGGATTGCGCGTGTGCCTTGAAGCAGCGAAGTCGGGCGCTTATGGCGGATAGCGTCCTCTTTCACGTCACCGTCACCTGGCCCGCTTTCGCGGGCTTTCTGGCCGCGTTCACGACATGCGTGGTGCTGGTGCTCACCAAAGAACTGCACGGCCACCTGACGATGGACAGCGCCATCGGCGTGCAGAAGTTCCATGAAGCGCCCACACCGCGGGTGGGCGGTGTCGGCATCTACCTTGGTCTGGCGCTGGCCTGGGCCCTGGTGCCGAACAAGGCCGTCGACGACATTCTCGAAGTCATCCTGTTGGCCGGCATCCCGCCCCTCGCGCTGGGGCTGCTGGAAGACCTGACCAAGCGGGTCGGCGTGCTGCCGCGCCTGCTGGCCACCATGGCCGGCAGCGTAGTGGCGTGGCTCTTGACGGGCGTCGCGCTGAACCGGCTCGATGTCCCGGGGCTGGACTGGCTCATGGCCTTCACGCCCTTCGCGGTGCTCTTTACCGCGGTCGCCGTCGGGGGCGTGGCCAATGCCATCAACATGATCGACGGCTTCAACGGGCTGGCCAGCGGCACCACCATCATCGCCCTGTTGGCGCTGGCCGCCATCGCCGCCGAAGCCGGCGACGTCACGCTGGCGCTGGCTTGCATCCTGGTGGCCGCGGCCGTCGTGGGCTTCTGGCTGGTGAACTACCCCTGGGGCAAGCTTTTCATGGGCGACGGCGGTGCGTACTTCGTCGGCTTCGCCCTCGCGTGGCTGGCGGTGCTGCTGCCCATGCGCAACCCCAGCGTATCACCCTGGGCCGCCCTGCTGGTCTGCGCCTACCCCGTCATCGAAACGCTCTACAGCATCGTGCGGCGGCATCGCAACCGCCAGTCGCCCGGCGCGCCCGACAGCAGCCATCTTCACAGCCTGATCAAGACGAGGTTTATCCGCCGCAAGCTCGCGGGCAAAACCAAGGCCCTCCAGCGCGCTGCGGTGTCGCCCATCATCTGGACGTTCAGCGTCTTGCCGGCGCTGGTGGCCGCCGCGTTTTACGACGAGTCCTACTTGCTGCTGTTGACCTTCCTCGCCTGTGTATGGGTCTATCACGTGGCTTATTCCTCCCTGTCGCAGGCGCGAGAGTCCAGCGGCGACCCCTCTCAAGCGGGCTCCTGAATTGCACATCCTGTTTTTGTCGGACAACTTTCCTCCGGAAGTGAATGCGCCGGCCAGCCGAACCTTTGAACACTGCCGGGAGTGGGTAAAGGCCGGTCATGCCGTGACTGTCGTGACCTGCGCGCCCAACTTTCCCAAGGGTAAGGTCTTCGCCGGCTACAAGAACAGGCTGTGGCAAACCGAAAACGTGGAGGGAATCCGCGTCATTCGCGTCTGGTCCTACATGACCGCGAACACCGGTTTCGCGCGAAGAATCCTCGACTATCTCAGCTTCATGGTTTCCGGCGTCCTGGCCGGATTGTTCGTTCGCAGCGTCGACATCGTCGTGGGCACCTCTCCGCAGTTCTTCACTGCCTGCGCTGCCTGGGCAGTCGGCGGCGCGAAACGGGTTCCATGGGTCTTCGAGTTACGGGACTTCTGGCCGGAATCCATCAAGGCGGTGGGAGTCATGCACAACTCCCTGCTCATGGGTTTCCTCGAGCGCATCGAGATGTTCCTCTACCGTCGTGCCAATCGCATCGTGACGGTGACACATTCGTTCAAGCAGACCTTGATCCGGCGCGGAATCGCTGCAAACAAGATCGACGTCGTGACCAACGGCGTGGACCTGTCTGCCTTCACGCCGCGCCCGAAAGACGCCGACCTCGTGGCGCAGCTGGATTTGCAGGGCAAATTCGTGGCCGGATACATAGGCACCCACGGCATGGCCCATGCGCTGGAAACGCTGTTGGATGCGGCTGAAATCCTCAGGCAAACGCCGGGGGCGGAAGACATCCGAATTCTTTTCCTGGGCGACGGCGCCCGCAAGGCCGGCCTGGTCGAAAGCGCACGCTCGCGCAAGCTGGACAACGTGCTGTTCGTCGACTCGGTGTCCAAGGCGCAGGTGGCGCGCTATTGGGCCGTGCTGGACACGTCCATCATCCATTTGCGCAAGGTCGACCTGTTCGGCACCGTCATCCCCTCCAAGCTGTTCGAGTGCATGGGGATGGGCATTCCCGTCCTGCACGGGGTCGCGGGCGAGTCGGCGGCCATCGTGGCACGCGAGGGGGTCGGAGAAGTCTTCGAACCCGAGAGCGCCGAGTCGCTGGTGCAGGGCATTCTTCGCATGCGCTCAGAGCCGGAACGCTACAAGGAATTTCGCGCGAACGCCTTGAAAGCCGCGC
Organism: Ramlibacter sp.; assembly: GCA_023701085.1. GTDB lineage: Bacteria > Pseudomonadota > Gammaproteobacteria > Burkholderiales > Burkholderiaceae_C > Ramlibacter. Next base: position 5,971 of record JAMPXR010000139.1, read on the forward strand.
GGCACTATGACCGCAGGCATCTTGCGTTGAGCATGCTCGATGCCTTGGAAGACGCGTGCCGGCAGCCGCAGACGATGGCGGCCGAAGAAGCGTAGCCCCCCCGCCCTGCCGCTCAGCCCGCCGCCTGCACCGCGCGCCTGAAACTCGCGCTGCTCTCCAGCAGCTCGGCATAGGTGCCCTGCGCCTTTGCCACTCCGCCTTCGAGCTCGATGATGCTGTCGCAGCGTTTCACGGTGCTCAGCCGGTGCGCGACCAGGACGATGGTCAGCTCGCGGCTCAGGCCCTCTATCGTTTTCAGGATGGCCTGCTCGGTGGGAGTGTCCAGCGCGCTCGTCGCTTCGTCGAACACCAGCACGTCCGCGTGTTTGTAGAGCGCCCGGGCGATGCCGATGCGCTGGCGCTGACCGCCCGACAGTCGCACGCCGCGTTCGCCCACCACGGTTTCATAACCGGCGGGGCGGCTTTCGATGAACGCTGCAAGCTCTGCCTGCCGCGCCGCGCTTCGCACCCGCTCCATGTCGATCGCTTCGGCCGGAACGCCCAGGGCAATGTTGGCGGCGACGCTCGCGTCCGCCAGGAAGATGTTCTGCGGCACATGCGCGATGGTTTGCTGCCAGGCCCGGACCCGGCTGCCGCTGACG